>JBFMGX010000030.1:25556-57909 GCA_040752595.1 Candidatus Zixiibacteriota bacterium | reverse complement strand
CTTGTTCATCGAATGGCTCCTCCTTTCGGGGTTTCTCGAACTCGGCTAAGCTCAAGAAACCACACGGGTTGGAGCCGTTCAACTTTCAATCGCCCCAGGCGATTTCAACTAAGAATGGGATACCGCCTCAGCGGGAGCTTCGCCCTCCCATTGCTCGTTCGTAACGTCGGAATGCGCTCTCTGTGTTAGAGGCTCTAATGGGGAGCCCTGTGTAACCGCAAGGTACGCGGGGGGTGTCATTGTTCGTTGCGTTGCGACTTGTACTGGCTGACCTGCGACGGGTGTTTCTCAAAGAAATCAAAGTGCGGCGGCAGGACCTTGAAGTCATGCTTCGCGATGTCGTCCACAAAAGCCTCCACCGGATCGAAAACCCGGTCCCACGACCAGAGTTCTTCGCCGACCCTAAAGCACTCACGGATCAACTCGGTGCCGCGAGGGGCGATCGGATGCACCAGTACGGCCGCGATGCGCACATAATAGAACAGATCCGTGATGGCCTGGGGATCGATACGGCCCGCGATATCCGCCTTTGAGCTCCTGGCCCAGAATTTCGAAATTTCACGAATGAACTTGTCTAGCGTCACCATGACCTGCTGAAACTGATGGGCGTGCATCTGTCGTTCGTATGTCAGCACGGCCTGTTTCGACACACGCAGCGCCTCCTCGGTTGGCTTGAGTGCGGGAAGGCGCCCGCCGAACTCCCTCTGGAGCGTGTAGAAACACGACCTGATACAGCGATTAAACACGTTGCTGAGTAGATTCCCCTCGACCAGCACCGGATCGGCATCCTGCTGTCTGGCATCGGGGTCAAAGGCCTTCGGACGGAAGCTCACGCCCTGCTTTCCGAGTCCGAGACCGAAGAAGTGCGCCCGCAATTGATCCGATGTGTAATGATCCAGCAGTTCAGTGGCAGCGGGGGGCTTTATCGGGCCGCTGCTGCTGATCTTCTTGTTGAGGAACTGCACGTGCTTATTGACGACCAGGGTCGGCAACTGCATTGTTCCTTCCGGGGGAGGAAACACCGGTTGTTCGCCCTGCAAACCCAGGAACATGGCCATTTCCGCCGGGCCATAGAAGTAGACGTTGTCCTCGCCGATGAACTGAACGACGGTCGCGTCCTTGGCACACCACCAATCCTCCCACGTGGGAGGGTTCGCTGTCCCGGTGTTGCCGCAATGAGCCGTAAATGATATCGGAGCGAACAGCGACTCCGGCCATACCCAGAACGTCCGTTCCAGTTCGTCTTCCAGGACCGGTGCCGGCAGGCCCCATTCTTGATTGCCTGTCAATCGAAACGGCACCAGTGTCTTGCCCGTCCGGAAACGGATACCGGCTGCGACCAGGGCCGCGCACGCCCGCTCCCGTTCTTCCAGACTCTCGAACACCAAACCCACAGACTGACTCTTACTGCTTCGCTCGGAGTAACCGTGAATCGATCCCAGAGTTTCATGGACCGATTCCAACTCATCTTTCTTGACAAACACAACCGGCGGCTCAAGAAACTCCCGGATGGATTTGGCGGCAAATGGACGCCCCTGTGAGCTTTCTTCTATTTTGCCCACCCAATTCTCGAGCAGCGCTCTGAATTTGGGAACATCCACGTACCAGTTGCGAACCTGCTTAAGGACCGGCACCGATCCGGAGAGCGTGCTTCTGGGGTCGATGAGATCCTGCGGTTCGTATTGGTGGCCCAACGCGCACTCGTCGGCATACCCCTTTTCGGAGGCGCAACCATCGATCGGACAGATGCCTTCCACCTGGCGGCCATTGAGGTACATCGAAGTCACGGAATCATAAAATTGCTGTCCCGTTCTCTGGGCCAGATGCCCGGCCTGGTACAGCATTCTCATCAGATGCCCACACAATTCCTGATGTGTTCGGGCGGGACCGTCGAGGGCCGAAGCGGCGAACAAATCCAGCGAGATGTCAAAGGCGGATAGCGATCTCTTCTGCAGCTCGTGGTTGTCGCGCACGAACTGCTCAATGTCGCCGGTGAATCCCTGCTCCGAGACAGCGATCCGAAATGCCTCGACGATGGAAGAACCGTAGCAGTCCGTACCGGAGACAAAGAGTACATTCTCTTTTCCGATCCGGTCACGCAGGAATCGAGCAAAGATATCCGCATGCACAAAGACTCCGCCGATATGGCCGAAGTGGAGGTCTTTGTTACCATAGGGCATGCCCGCGGTCACGATCGAGCGACGCGGAAAGGCCGGCCGAACATCATGGCCTATTCGCTGGTCGGGAGCAGGGGGACTCATTTCGTCTCTTATTTTCCAGGACTGCCGGCAGTGAAATCGCTTCTATCGTACAGAAGATGGGTGCATGTGCCAGTCATCGCAACGTGTACTTCAGATGGCGGATTCTCAGACCCGTGCGGAAACACGCCCAAGCGATGGCAACATCATGCGAGTCGCTGTGGGTGAACGACTTAGCAGCAGAGAATCGGGAAGGCCGCTGTCCAAAGCCCGTCGGCACATGGTCATTGCAATCGACCTCGATGCAGAGCTTGATCTGGTGGGATGCTGAACAACGCATGGAAGTGATCGTTTGCGCCCAATTGTCATCCCGAGCGGAGCGAGGGATCTGCTGTTTTCCCTATGAAAGGAAAGCAGATTCCTCGCCCCGCCAAAGAGCGGCGGGACTCGGAATGACAATGGTTGCTTTTCTCCAGCAACCTGGTAGAGTATCTCTAAGAGGCCGCATCTGGCTTCGGTCGGTGAGTCGGGTTGGGATGGTTTGCTTGTGGCCGGTTTGTACCAAAACAGAGTTTATGCAGCGCAAGCCAACCATTACAAGACCAAAGAGAATGGAACCGCAACTGATTGGCTGATAGAGCGTTAACCACAAGACAGCGCGTAGGGTATGTGCTTCGCACGCGCCGCGCCGCAAGACGGTGCGTTAAGAGAACGCACCCTACGTAGGATGGAAATCAGGAAGACACCCGCCTGAGGCGGGTTGTCTGTCCGGCGCCACCCGAGGCGGGTGGCGCGCATACACCAATGAGGAATCGATGATGACTGGACTGCCACGTCCGATTCCCTCACCCCGACCCTCTCCCGAGGGGAGAGGGAGAATGATAACCTCTCCCTCCGGCGGAGTCCCGAACGGAGTGAGGGAGAGAGGTCGCCCGCCGGTAGGCGGGCGGGTGAGGGAGTGCATGCCTATCATACTGGCAATCTTGGTCATTGGCGCTCTTTCGCCGGCAGCATCCCACGCCTTCGAGCCGATGCCGCCGATCATGCGGACGCTCTTGGAGATTGTCCCGGAGAAGAACGGCTGGTTTGTCGATGAACCGCTTGTCGCGGTGCCGGGGACGCCGGATGAGGCCAGGCCGTTATTCGAGTGCTTCCGTGTCATTGTCCCCGATCTGGAATCGCTCGACAAGGCGATCGGGCGTCTGACCGCCAATGCCCCCAAGCTGCCGATCAAGAAGATCACGCGCTATGACCGCGAGCCGGGCGCGCCCGGACTGGCCGGATTCCGTGGCATCTGGTGCAAGACCGAGGATGAAGCGCTGGTCGGCTTCGCGATTGTCACGGTCAACCAGAACCGTTTCCTGCTCTGGGCCAAACAGGGATACTATCCCTCGTACGCCACAGACAGCATCAACGCCAAGGTCCGCGACCAGTACGCCCGCGATGTCTCGCGCTACCTGGCGGGCGTCGACGCCAAGGTCCCCGACAATGAAGCGCCGCAGGCAACCGGACGCATGCTGCCGGAGTGGATGGATTTGTATCCGCCGCCCCCAGACCACGCGCGATCCAAACCTGAAACGTACAACTTACGAGCTGTCGATTCAATCACGTCAATCATGGCTCGCGCCGCAGAGATTCGGGCTTGGGGATTCCAAGGAATCGAGGCCCTTGTCCCCACCGCTTCTACGCTCGCCTCGATAATTGACTCAGCGCCCGACACGCTCTGGCCGAACCGAGAGGCATATGCCATCCAGGATCAATTCAAGGGCTTCTTTGAGGGTCGATACGATGTGTCCGGCGTCCCTCGCCCTCTTGATCGGGAAACGTTCAATCTGCTGAAACGGGGACCGGGCTACAACTTCGTGATGGATCGCTACGGACGTGTCCGGTTCTGTGAATCAGACAACGAACAAGATGAGGCCAAGCCGTTTTCCCTGCATTTCCCCGGTGCATGGGTGCTGAGTACTGGGGCGTTTCAATTGGAGATGGTCCCGGATTGGGGATCAACGGATCCCAAACGAGTCGGAATGCTCGTGATCAACAGAAACCCATATTTCTGGTCACTCCATTCTCCATTGGCAGTGCCACCGGATTCCGCGGTGTGGCTGACCGAAGCGAATCTCAGATCACTGGGGCATTTCTTGCGCGTTCTTCGCCAAGAGCAGATTCCGTTTGAGGGACTGCTGATTCGGAAGTTCTGGACATTTTGGTAGAGCAAGTTCGACACCGCTATGGTAGCCCCCGATGCCGATCCCCACGAACCCCTCCCCGCCCGTTTGCGGCCGCGGACGTTGGATGAGTTTGTCGGGCAGACGCATCTTTTGGGTCCCGGCAAGCCGCTGCGGCGGGCGATAGAATCGGATCATATCGGCGCGATGATCTTCTGGGGGCCGCCCGGCTCCGGGAAGACGACATTGGCGCGGATCATCGCCAAGGTCACGCGCTCCGACTACATTCACTTCTCGGCGGTTCTCTCCGGCGTCAAGGAAGTACGCGCCGCCATCGAACGCGCCGAGAAGCGCAAGGCATTCGATGGCGGCCGGACGATCCTGTTCGTCGATGAGATTCACCGCTTCAACCGGGCGCAGCAGGATGCCTTCCTGCCCCATGTCGAATCGGGTGTGCTGATCCTGATCGGCGCGACGACCGAGAATCCGTCGTTTGAAGTCAACGCGGCGTTGCTCTCGCGCCTGACCGTGCATGTCCTGCAGCCGTTGTCCAATGACGAGTTGGTGACGGTCCTGCGTACGGCGCTGACCGATGTCGAGCGCGGCTTGGGATCGCAGCAATTGGAAGCGGCCGATGATGTGCTCACGCTGATGGCGGCATTGTCCAACGGCGATGCGCGACGGGCATTGACGCTTCTGGAAGTCGCCGCCGCCGATCTGCAACGCAAGGGGGAGCGGATCATCACCGCCGATCTGATCCGTGACATCGTCCAGCGCAAGACCGAGCTCTACGACAAGTCGGGCGAAGAGCACTACAACCTCATCTCGGCGCTGCACAAATCGCTGCGCGGCTCCGATCCCGATGCGGCGTTGTACTGGCTCTATCGCATGCTCGAAGGGGGAGAAGATCCGCTGTACCTGGCCCGACGCCTGGTACGCTTTGCCGCAGAAGATGTCGGTTTGGCTGATCCGCGGGCTTTGACAGTCGCCTTGGCGGCCAAGGATGCCTACCACTTCCTTGGCACGCCCGAAGGTGAGATCGCCCTCGCCGAGGCGGTGCTCTATCTGGCCATCGCGCCCAAGTCCAATGCCGTCTACAAGGCCGAGCTGGCGGTGCGCGCCACGATCAACGAGAATCCGTCGCTGCCGGTGCCGTTGTGGATTCGCAATGCCGTCACCCGGCTGATGCGCGATGAAGGGTACGCGCGGGGCTACATGTACCCGCACGACTATGATGACGCGCTGGTTGATCAGGAATACATGCCGGAGGGGTTGATCGGGAGACGGTTCTATCATCCGACCGACCGTGGCTGGGAGGAGCGGGTCAGGGAGCGATTGGAACAGATCGCCCGTGTGCGGCCGGGCCGAAAAGCAGACAAGAAATAGGCCGAAACCGCCGATGATATCATGGGTATGTTGTTGAGGGGGGGGAAAGCCCCCTGTCCGCCAAGCAGCCGTGTTCTTGAATGGGATCGGAAGTCAGTGAGCTACTGCCGAATATGGATGGAGCGATCCGGCGTCTAATGTCATCCCGAGCGGATCGAGGGATCCGCTGTTTCTCTTCCGCAGAAAAGCAGATCCTTCGCCCCGCCAGAGAGCGGCGGGACTCAGGACGACAGGGGTTGGGTTTCCAAACAACGTGTCGGGTGCCTCAATGACCGGGAATTTTGCGCTGGACGGGAAGGGGAATTCAACAATACCTTACGCGGGGCGCGATAGGCGGCAGGGTCGGGGATCGATCACCCTTTCCGCGCAAAGGAGAGGCCATGGCCATGTTCAAGTCGAAGGATGACGACGACGCCATGTTCGACGGAGGGACGGACCGTATGAACACGATTATCGGCAAGGACACAACGATCTCCGGCACGATCGAAGTGACCGGTACCCTTCGCGTGGATGGAGTCCTCAAGGGGGACGTGAATGTCTCCGACACGATCGCGGTCGGTCCGACCGGGACCGTCGAAGCGAACGTCAAGACCAAGAATGCCGTCGTCTCCGGCGCGGTCAAAGGGAACATCCACGCCACCGAGCGTGTCGAGCTGCAGGCCAAAGCCAACATCACCGGCGATCTGGTGACCAAGTCACTGGTGATCGAGCAGGGAGCGTTGTTCCACGGCAACTGCAACATGAAGCAGGCGGCCGCGGGTCCAACGCCGTCTATGGCTGTCGCGCAATCACGGGCCGAGGTGCCACGCCCGGAAGGGTTGCGTCTCTCCATCCCAACTAAAGCTCCCGTCGAGACGGTCGAAAAAACACGATAAGGGGCCGTCGGGCCGCCATTCTGTCGTACTAATGCGGCCGACTTTGCCCGCGGCGGCGTATCCCTTTGGGGTGTGCCGTGTTGGGGGGACGAGTGCTGCGGCCTGTACCTGCGGGGCCAGGCGATCCTGTACGGTGAAAGGGCCTGTCCTTTGTCATCCGATACCTTCCTGCCGATCTTCGGGATGGCGCTGTTCCTGGCCGGGATGGCGACGCTTTTGGTCCTCTTGGTACAGATCATACGCTTGGCGCGTCTCGGCCGACGGGAGAAACGGTATCGGTTGATCGGGTGGCAGTCCGACCTGCGGCGGATCGTGGCGGTCTGCGTCGCTCTGATGGGCATCCTGGGCGGGAATCTGATGTTCTGGCTCAATGGTGAGTTGCGCCTGTATACGCCCGTGTATCCCGGAGTTCCGCTCGGGATGGTTTCTGTCCTGAGAACCGGAGATCGCCTCCCGCGCCTTGTCTGTTCCACGACGGATCATGAAGGGCGGGCAGCATTCGAGGTCTTTCCGGTGCGCGACGCCAAATTCCAACTTCGCGGCGAACGCATTTGCTGGTCCCGCCAATTCGCGGCCCTCGGCATGCAGGATTTCTTCAAGGTCACGCAGATTCAGTTTCTGCCCGCGGGTGCGACAAGCGATGGGCCGTTCGGCAACAGGCCCACATTTTCGGTGAACGTCACCCAGGGATCGACGACGCTGTTTGCGCGTCTGCGCCAGTGGGATCGCTGGCTGCCGTTCGTCCGGGTCGATTCGCTGGTGACGGTCCCCTATGACGCCGCCCATGAGTACTCGGGCAGTTTGTTTCTCGATTCCGTGCAGCTCGTTCTGAAGTAGTTCCCACGGCACGATCGCGATCGAAGATCTCCTCCGGGCCGTCTGCGCCCGGCGGAACCATCGTGTCGCTGGGGCGTACCATCCACCACGCCCCGCAGACAGCACTTACGTTGACCGGCGGGACCCGTGCGCTGGCGGGCAAAGGAGTTGACCAGAGAGGGCGAAATAGTGAATACTAATTGATTACGCTCGACTCGATGCCTTGATCTCGTCGACAGCCGGGCCAACAACCACGCATAGACAGGAGTGCCATACTTCCATGCCATCCGATGACCTACAAGCCGTCGAACAGTTGAAGGCGGCACACCAGACGCTCAAGTCCGAGATCGCCAAAGTGATCGTTGGTCAGACCGAAGTGGTTGACCAACTGCTGATTGCCCTGTTATCCAATGGCCATTGCCTGTTGGTCGGAGTTCCCGGGCTGGCCAAGACGCTGTTGGTGTCGACCGTGGCGCGGGTGCTCGATCTGAAGTTCTCGCGCATTCAATTCACGCCCGATCTGATGCCGTCCGACATCACCGGGACCGAGATTCTCGAGGAGGACCACACCACCGGGAAGCGAATGTTCCGCTTCGTCAAGGGGCCGGTCTTCGCCAACATCGTCCTGGCCGATGAGATCAACCGCACCCCGCCCAAGACACAGGCGGCGCTGCTCCAGGCGATGCAGGAGCATGAAGTGACCGCCGGGGGCGAGACCTTCCGTCTCGATGAGCCGTTCTTCGTGCTCGCCACGCAGAACCCGATCGAACAGGAGGGAACCTATCCGCTGCCCGAGGCGCAGTTGGACCGCTTCATGTTCAACATCTACGTCGACTATCCCGGCGAGAACGAAGAACACCGTATCGTGGCGACCACAACGTCCGCCGCGGTCGCCGACCTCCAACAGGTGATGGACGCGGGGCGGATCAAGTCGCTCCAGCAGTTGGTGCGGCGCGTGCCGGTCGCCGACCATGTGATCAACTATGCCGTGGCGCTGGCGCGCGCGACCCGTCCCAAGGAGAATTCGCCGTTGCCGTACATCAAGGACTGGGTTTCGTGGGGCGCGGGACCGCGGGCGTCGCAGTATCTCGTGTTGGGCGCCAAGTGCCGGGCGATTCTCGGTGGCCGCCCGACCCCTTCAGTCGACGACATCCGCGCCGTGGCACGCCCCGTGCTGCGCCACCGCATCGTCACCTCGTTCAACGCCGAAGCCGACGGCGTGGGGACGATCGACATCGTCGAGAAGCTGCTGGGTGATGTGAAGGCGAAGGGGGATTGAATTGTGACTTATGCCGCTTGTGGGGACTTCGGTACCCCAAGCCGGATAGCCACAAGGACGCCACGTTGAGAACTCCATGACCCCCGCCACCGACTACCGCACGTTTCTCAATCCCGAGGTTGTCTCCCGGCTGAAGTCGCTGGAGATGAAGGCCCGGCTGGTGGTCGAGGGGTTCATCACCGGTCTGCACAAGTCGCCGTACCATGGGTTTTCGGTTGAGTTCGCCGAGCACCGGCAGTACATGCCCGGCGATCCGATCCGCAACATCGACTGGAAGGTCTTCGCCAAGTCCGACCGGTATTTCGTCAAGGAGTTCGAGGAGGAGACCAATCTCAAGGCATACATTCTCCTCGATGCCTCCCGATCGATGTCGTACACGTCGGGGAAGCTCAGCAAGTTCACCTATGCCTCCCAATTGGGGGCGGCATTGGCGTTCCTGATGCTCAAGCAGCGCGATGCGGTGGGACTGGTGGCGTTCGATGAGCGTGTGCGCACATACATCCCGCCGAAATCGGCGCCGGTGCATTTGCATGCGCTGTTGTCGACGCTGGCGGCGACCGAGCCGGCCGCCACGACGGACGCCGGAGTCGCGCTGCATGAGATGGCCGAGAGGATCAAGCGGCGGGGATTGATCATCATTCTCTCTGATCTGTTTGATGATCCAACGACCGTCCTGGCGGGACTGAAGCACTTCCGGCATCGCAAGCACGAGGTGCTGGTCTTTCACATTCTCGATCCGGCGGAACGGCAGTTCGATTTTCCCGCCGAGGCGGTCTTTCGCGACATGGAGACCGGCGAGGAGATTTCCACGCTCCCCTGGCAGATTCGGGCGGAGTATCAGCGCACGGTCGGCGCGCACATCGACCGGTTTCGTCGCGAGTGCCGCGATGCCTTTGTCGATTATGTGCCGGTCGACACGGCGGTGCCGTATGACTACGCGTTGTTCTCGTACCTGTCCAAGCGCCAGCGGTTATACTGAAGGCAGGGGGTGAGCACGTGCCCAAGAGAGCAGTCGCAACGGCAAGAAAGAAGACGGCACCGCAGGTCGCCGATCCGTTGATCGGTGCGCACATGTCGATCGCCGGGGGCGTGTTCAATGCCATCCTGGAGGGCGAAGCTGTCGGGTGCCGCTGCGTGCAGCTCTTTGTGAAATCGTCGAACCAGTGGCACGCCAAACCGCTGACGACGGAAGAGATCGAGAAGTTCCAGGCAGAACGGCAACGGACCGGAATTGGCCCGGCGGTCGCGCACTCGTCGTACCTGATCAACGTGGCTTCGCCCGACACGGTCCTCTATGAGCGTTCGCGCGACGCGCTTCTGGAGGAATACCGGCGCTGCGTGCAACTTGGCATCGAGCATCTCGTGTTCCACCCCGGGTCGCATGTCGGCTCCGGGACTGAGGCGGGAATCGAACGCATCGCCGCCGCCATGGATTGGATCCTGACCAAAGCCCCCGACGGGTCCACGAAGCTGCTTCTGGAGACCACCGCCGGGACCGGGGCGCACATCGGTGCCACGTTCGAAGAACTGAAAGCAATCTTGGACCGGCTCTACGACACCGACCGCGCCGCCGTGTGCCTGGACACATGCCACGTCTTCGCGGCCGGATACGACATCCGCACCGAAGCGACCTACGCCGATACGATGGCGCAGTTTGATCGTGTCCTCGGATTGCCGCGTCTGAAAGCCATTCATTTCAACGATTCCAAGTACGATTTCGGAACACACAAGGATCGCCACGAGCATCTGGGGAAGGGATTCATCGGGGCGGAGGCGTTCGGCTTCTTCCTGCGCGATGTGCGGCTGGCGGATGTTCCCAAGATTCTGGAGACGCCGAAGGATGACGCGGGGAAATACGATCGGATGAATCTGGCGCTGCTGCGCCGTCTGGCCGCGGCGTGACCAATACTGAGAACGTCCCATGTCGTCCCGTTGAACACTGCATGAATGTCCGCGCCATCATTGCCACCGTACAGGAGGTGCCGGGAAGCTCCTCCTGTGCGGTCGGGTGCCCATACCCGACCGCAGTCCGCCGCGGCGGAGGTGTGGGCACCCGGCGCCACGGGGGTCGATGGTCGGTCATCGTGGTTGCGATATCGATGCTTGTGCTGGCCGTGCCAGCTCTCTGCGCGACTCCATCGGCGGCACAGACGTCCACGGCCGAGGGCATATCCCGGCTGCAAGTCCGCATCGCGGTCCTGGAGATCCTGACCGCCGATACGACGGAATCGGCGCTTGTCGACTCGCTGACGGCGGATGTCTCCTATGATCGTGAAACGACGTTGCGCGTAGGGAACTTCGTTCTCTACCTGACTGTCTCGCCGCAGGATGCCGGGCACTGTCGGATGCAGTACACGTTGTTTGTTCCCGGGCCTCTCCCCGACAACCGCTCCGAAGACGTGACGGTCGAGTACGACGCGCCGGTGCTGGTCGATGCAATTCGCGGCAAGGGGAAATCGACCTACCGGGCGATGATCTTCCCGCACCGCGTCGTCATCCCGCCGTCTTCGGCGCCGCCGCTGGACGATACCACGGCCCGTGTGGTCATGCCGGCGCCGGACTACTACTTCTATCTGCCCCCGGGAGAGATTCCGCAACTGCACTTTCTTCCCCTGCGCGATGCCCTGGTCGGGGAATTCGAGCACGTCCGGGACACATTTGCCTTCACCGCACCGGGACGGGTCCACTTCTATCTCGTCGAGTCGTCGACCGAGGACTTTCCGCTCGACCCACGCTGGCGATATGGCGTCGATCCTGCCCGCAACCGGATCGCGGCGCTCTATGACAAGCGCGCCTCCGGTGTCGATGTCTCGGCGATGCTCCTGCTCAATTTGTACCGCTGGTGGGGATACGCGCCCGAGCTCCTTGCCGTCGGCGTGGCCGGCTTCGCGACATTCGCGGATCACGACGTGCTGGCGGACCGTGCCCGCCACACGGCGATCCCCTTGGATTCCATCGTGCGGACACTGGATTTCAAGCGATGCGACCCACGTGTGGCGGCGCATCAGGCCGCGTCGTTCGTCCGCTGGCTGATCCATGAGTACGGGCGCGAGCGGTTCCGCGATCTGTATGATCGGTCGACCGACTTGTCCTTGCGCCGCGCCGCGTGGGCCGTCTACGGCAAGACTTTGGGTGAACTCGAAGCGCAGTGGCTGGCGTACCTGGGACAGCGCCGTTTCACGCGTGATGAGATCGACTTCTTCGCGGAGCGCGCCCGGTACTATCGGCGTTACGAGGAGTATGTCTCCCTGCTGCGGGAGGCGGTTGCCGCCGACAGCACTTTGGACGCGGGATTGGTGACCAACCTCGGACTGGCCCAGGCCCATATCGGGCGCTGGGCCGATGCGGCCTCCGCTTTTGCCGGTCTGATCCGCTCGTATCCCGACACGGCCGCGTATCATTGGCTGTCGGCGGAGGCGCTCTGGGCGCAGGGAAACACGGTGGGGTGCGTCGGGGAACTGACAGCGTTGCAACGCCTGTCTCCGGATGATCCCCGTCCCTGGTTGCGCCTCGGCGACATGCAGTACGAGGTGCGGCGGCGAGACTCCGCCGCGGTCCTGTGGGGACGGGCGTTCGATCACGTGCGGGGGACGCGGACGGCCATCGAGTTGTTGCTGCGACTGGGGCGATACCAAGATGGACAACCGGGAGGAAGCGACTCGGCGGCGCAGTTGTTTTCCCGCGCTCTGCGCATGGCCACGGAAGGGATCTCCGTCGATCCCAACGCCGCGGACGGCTGGATTCTGGGCGGCGAGGCATTGCTGGGTGTGGATTCGCTGAACGCCGCGATCACGTATTTTCGCACGGCGGACTACCTGTCAGACGCGGCAATTGACTACGGACGGATCCACCTGGGTCTGGGCGCATGCCATGACCGCGCGGGACGACGACGCGAAGCGGTGGCCGAGTACGAAAGCGTGATCGGAGGTCCGTCGGCCGCGCCCGATCGTCGATGGGCGAAGTACTATATCAACAAACCGTATCGGTACTGAGGTCACATATTCGTAGGTCAGGAGCCCTGTGCTCCTGACGTGCAGACAGCCCTCATTGGAAAGATGTTGGGATGTCAAACATCATGAACGGGCGAAAGGCCCCCTCACCCGATCCGCTGGCGGTGGATCGACCTCTCCCGGAGGGAGAGGTTGGGCTTCCCCTCTCCCCTCTGGGGAGAGGGTAGGGTGAGGGGTCGGGAATCCTGAACCCGGCGGCAGTTTCCGGCGACGATGAATTTCTTGAATTCGGCATTTCTGGCGGCTCTGGCGGCGGCGATCGTGCCGCTGCTGATCCATCTGCTCAACCGGCGCCGGGTCAAGACGGTGGATTTCTCCTCCGTGATGTTCCTGCGCGACCTGCGCAAGACACGCATGCGACGGCTCGAGCTGCGTCGCTGGCTGTTGTTGGCCATTCGTACGCTGTTGGTGGCGGCGGCCGTGCTGGCGTTCGCCAGGCCGGCGCTGCGCGGCAATGGACTGGCCGCTGTCGGGTCCCGCGCCCGGACCAGCGCCGTCATCGCCCTGGACCGATCCGCATCAATGGCACTCGAGACCGAGAACGGCACCGCCTACGAGCGCGCCCTCGGACGCGTGCGGGAGATCGGCGGCGTGATGGGTGATGGGGATGAAGCGATCGGCCTCCCGTTTGACGGTGATCCCTCGCCGGTGCCGGAGCCGGCCACAACCGACATTGCCGGCCTGACCAGGCGACTGACGTCACTGCCGGTCGGGCACGGCGCCACCGATGCCGGCGCGGCCACCGGCAAAGGACTGGCGGCGCTGCGCGGCGCCACGAACCTCAACCGTGAGTTGTACCTCGTTACCGATCTCAACCGCAGCGGCTTCACACGTACCGTCGTGCCGCCCCCGGAACCGGGACAGAAAAGTCCGCCGACAATCTTCGTTGTCGACGTGGCCGAGCCGGGCGGTTTTGACCTCGGTGTGAGCGGGATTGAGTTGGCCAGCCAGCTTCTGGATCCCGGCTCCCCGCTGGCGTTGATTGCAACGATCGCGAATCACACCGATCGTTCGGTCGATCGCTTGTTGGTCAGTCTGTTCATCGATGGACGGCGCGTCGCGCAGCAGGATGCCGCCTTGGGTGCCGGGCAGTCGGCGACCGTAGCCTTTACCGCCGCCGTTCCCGCCGCGGGAGTGCATACGGGGTTCGTGGAAATCTCCGCCGACGACAATCCTCTGAACGACCGGCGCTATTTCGCCGTCACCATACCCGATCGCATTCGCGTGCTGTTGGCGTCCGACTATCCGTCGGGTCGCGTGGCCGCGTCATTGGCGCTGGTGCCGCGCCCATTGGAACAGACGCGGCTCGCCCTGGACGCCATCGACACCGGCGAGTTGCCGCGACGCAACCTCTTCGACTATGACGCCATCCTGATCACGGAGTGGCGCCGCCCCGATCGCCTGTCCGTGGATCAACTGCTGCGCTATGTGCGTGCCGGTGGCGGCGTGTTCATCGCGCCGTCGATCGACGCCGATACCACGTCGTGGAATTCCCTCATCGCCGGGCCGCTCTTTGGGCTGCGTCTCGGACCCAATCCCGAGCCGCCCTCCGCTGATCACTACTTCGTGTGGGAACGTTTCGATTGGGCGCACCCGATCTGGACGGTCTATGGCGACGTCCCCCGCGACCGGATTCCGGAGATTCGCTGGTTCTCGGTCTTCCGCACCGAGGGACAGCCGGGCGGCAACGCGATCGTGGACTTCTCCGGCGGTCGTCCGTCGATCTCGGAAACGAAACTGGAGTCGGGAAAGTGCCTCGTTTCCTGGGCGCCGATCAATGCTCCGTTCACCGATTTGCCGTTGCGTTCCATCTTCGTACCGTTGGCCCACCGACTGGTCGAGTATCTGGCGGCCGACGTAAGCGAGCGTCGCAGCGATTTTCTCGTCGGCGAGCGGGTCACCTGCGAGCCCGCGCCGACGCCGGCGACGAACGCGGTCTGGGAATTGGTGCGGCCGGATGGATCGGTGGTTCGTCCCGGAGTTGAGCAGATCGCCGCCCGGACGCGAATCACCTATGACGGCTGCGAACTACCGGGGGTGTACACGGTCGTCGCCGGCGATCACCGCATCGATGCCTTCGCCGTCAACGTTGATCCCGACGAGATGGTCGCCACGCCGATCAGCCATGAGGAATTGAGCCGTCGCCTCGCCGGGTATCAGGTCGTGTTCGTGGCGCCGGGCGAACCGCTGGGCGAAGTTGTGACCCGCACCCGGTACGGCACGGAGATTCGCCCGGCGTTCCTGTGGATCGTGGCGGCGTTGTTCTTCCTGGAGATGTGGGTGGCGCGGACACGGCGGCGCGATCTGCCACAGGCGGAGCATGCGCCTGCCGGCACCGACGCGTTGCACCCCCATCCCGCCGGGTGACGCGCTCCTACTCATTGAGTCTTGCAGAAGACATGGAACCTCTCTCTGTGGTCCCCTCACCCCAGCCCTCTCCCCAGAGAGGAGAGGGGGAACTCCTCGGAGATAACGTGGGACTAACCTCTCCCTCCGGGAGAGGTCGATTCGGCCGGAGGCCGAATCGGGTGAGGGAGCTCCCCCTTCCAAGCCCGTCATGATCCTCGTCTCCCTCCATGGTGTGACCAAGGGATTCTCCACCGGCGCGTCGCATGTGCTCGCCGGTGTCGACTGGGAGATACTTGCCGGGGAGAAGATCGCGCTGGTCGGACGGAACGGTTCCGGCAAGACGACGCTCTTGGGCATCGTCAGCGGCCGTCTGGAGTCGGACTCCGGCTTGCGCACCCTTGGTCGGGGTGTACGCATCTCAGAGATGGGTCAGATACCGGATCGCGATTTGGACGCCACGTTGTTTGACCATGTCCGGTCGGCGCGCGCCGACTTGTTGGAGCTGCGGGCTCGTCTTGTGGAACTGACGGGCGCCGTCGCCCGAACACCCCACGATGAAGCGATGCAGGCCCGTCTCGGGACGGTTCAGGCCGAGCTGGATCACGCGCGCGCCTATGATCTGGAGCACCAGGTCGAATCGGTGCTGCAGGGACTCGGTTTCGGACGCGAGCGCTGGGATGACCCGGTCGGACTGTTCTCCGGCGGGGAACGGACGCGCATGGAGCTGGCGCGCCAGCTTCTCCTGCCCGCCGATCTGTTGCTGCTGGATGAGCCGACCAACCACCTGGACATTCCGGCGACCGAATGGCTCGAGGAGTTCCTGATCGATTCCCCGCAGGCATGCGTCCTCGTGTCGCACGACCGTGTTTTCCTGGAGCGCTTCGCCGGGCGCGTGGTCGAACTGGTCGACGGCAAGCTGGAGCAGTACGACGGCAACTATGGCCACTATCAAACGGAGAAGCCGCGACGGGTGGCGCGACGGCAGAAGGCCTACGAGTTGCAGCAGGCGGAAATCGCACGGATCGAGGATTTCATCGCCCGCAACATCGCCGGCCAGAAGACCCGCCAGGCCCAGTCACGCCGCCACGCGCTGACCAAGCTGGAACGGCTGGAGCGGCCACGCGACGACACCTCCGCGATCCGTCTGGGATTCGAAGCCCAGCGCCGTTCCTTTCGCGAAGTCCTCATCGTTTCCGGCTTTTCCCGACGCTTCGATGAACGGGAGCTGCTGTCGGATGTCTCTTTCGTTTGCGAGCGCGGCGACAAAGTCGGCGTCATCGGTCCGAACGGCTCGGGGAAATCGACGCTCCTACGGGCAATTGTCGGGCTCGACGACCTCTATGATGGAGAGATACGCCTGGGTGAACGTGTGGAGCTGGGGTACTTCGATCAGCACCTGGAGACCCTCGACGGCACCGGTCGGGTGATCGACGAAATCTGGGACACCTATCCGCATTTCGAGGCCGGACCGTTGCGTTCATACCTGGCGCGGTTTCTGTTCACCGGCGACGACGTCTTCAAGAGCGTCGCCGATCTCTCCGGTGGCGAGAAGAACCGACTGGCGCTCGCCAAGCTGATGCTGACGAAGGCCAATTTCCTCGTCCTCGATGAGCCGACCAACCACCTCGACGTGACGGCGCGCGAGGTGCTCGAAGAGGCGATTGCCGATTTTGCCGGAACGGCGTTGGTGGTCAGTCATGATCGCCGGTTTCTGGATCGCTTCACCAACAAGATCCTGTATGTCGCCGACGGTACGGCTGCATTGAGTCTGGGCCGCTACTCCGACTGGGCGGCGGCGCGTGTCGCCCGGCTGGCGGAGGCAACGAAGCCCCGCACGGAGAAACAGGCCGACTCACAGGCGGCTGCCGAGTGGGCCCGGCGCAAGAAAGAGCGCGCGCAGGTGCAGAAAATCGAACGGCAGCGTCGCCGTTTGGAGGACGAGTTGGCCACGCGCGAAAGCCGAATCGTCGCCATCGAGACGCAACTGGCCGATGAAGACGTCGCGCGTGATTGGCAACGTCTGGCGGCCCTCACCGAGGAGCGGACGCGCTTGTACGAGGAGATGGAAGGCTTGCTCACCGAGTTGGAAACGTCGCCGCCATCCGATGAGTCGCCAGCGTAGAGGATGCTGAAGGCGGGCACGGACCAGGGTCCGTGGCACACAACCTCGTGCCTTCGTGATGTCTCGACTCTTAGCAGGTTGCTGAAAAACTCAGGAAATGCGGATCGACCCCACCATTGTCATCCTGAGCGAAGCGAAGGATCTGCTGTTTCTCCCTATGAGAACAACACCGGATTCTCCGCCCCGCCAGAGAGCGGCGGGGCTCAGAATGACATGGATTGGCCTTTTTCAGCATCCTATTAGGCGTGGTGTAGGGGCGTATGGCTATACACCCCTACTTTGCCGGTGGTGCATTGGTGCGGGAATCCGCGCCTGATGCCGGAGATGCAGCCACCATCCGCTTCACGCGCTCCTGCAGTCGGCGCAATTCCTTCAGCTTCCCCTTCTGGCGTTGACGGACATCCTCCGGTGCCGGGAACGCCAGAGCCCGATGGCATTCGGCCAATGTCTCAGGCCACTGTCCCTCCTCGAATCGGCAGCGGGCGGCATAGTAAGCGCATTCGATCAAATTGAAGTAGTTTCCGGGGCCGTCGCGAAGAATGCGCCGCGCGATGTCCTCATAGCGTCCCCGTGCTTCCATCCAGCGGTACAGCCGGAAGTTCGCCTGCGCCGCCAGCCAGAGCGACGCCTTGCCGTCGGGACATTCCTGACGCAACGTGTCGGCCTGCGCCAACGCCTCCTCGAAGCGGTCCTCATGGATCAGTGCGGCGGCCAACGATGCCCGCGCCGCGGTGCGGGCGAAGGTGCCCCGGCAGGCCGCCAGACGGATCTGTTCGAGACCGAGCGCCCGCCGGTCGGGAATGAAGGGCAGCCAGTTGATGAAGTCGGTGCCGACCGACTTCCAGTAGTTGTAGTTGCCGATGCCGAGGTAGGCGTCGACAAAGCCGGTGTCGGCGTCGAGCGCGGCCTGGAAGTGCCCATGAGCCCGCATCGCCTTCTTCAGCGTGGCAAACCACCCACCCCAGTGCGATTCGTATATCGCGTCGTATCCGTCCGCCGCTCCCAGCGCGAATTCGACCTCACTCGTGTTCTCCGCGCGATCGATCAGACGGCGGGCACGATTCTGTGTTTCCACCAGCCAGGCGCGGAAGTCGCCGGTGCGATCCGCCGACTCGGCGTCGAGCATCTCTGCCTGAATGGCCGCGGCAATGAACAATGGCCCGACAGGGGATTGGGGAACGCGATGCGCCAGGTCGGTGAAGATCGATTCGGCCATGGCAAAGTGATCGTTCGCTGTGGCATCTATGCCCGACATGACCTGCGCCCGCAACGAGTCCACCTGCCAGAAGGAGGGGCATTCGGCGGTCGGTGACGGCGTGGCGCACGCGAGCACCGCCAGAACTGGAATCGCAAGGGTCGTTCGAGACTTCATGACGGCTACGTGGCGGACTCGGTGCATGTCAGCGACGCTGCTTGGTCGCGCGGAAGGCATCCCGCACTTCGCGTTCGCCGCGCTGGAAAGTGGGCGACACCGTGGGGCGCTGCGATCGGCGGGAGGTGCGTCCCGCCACACGCACCCATTGGCGCAGGAACCATCCCGAGGCGACATCACGCCACAGTCGATCCATTGCCCGACGGGTCGGCTTCGAGATGATCTGTTCTCCCCCCACCAACGCGCCATAGGCCGCCGTGGGGGAGATGCGTGCGTACATTCCCGCCAGTCCTTCGCTCTTGACCAGATCGACGATGAGATCGAGCTGGTAGACGCATTCGAGGTAGGCCTTGGCGGGCGACAAGCCGTGGGCGACGAGCGTTTCGACGCCGGCTTCCAGGAGCGCTCCCAGCCCGCCGCAGAGGACCGCCTGCTCCCCGAACAGATCGCCGACGGCCTCATCGGCAAAGGTCGTTTCGATCGCGCCCGCCGGGATGCAGCCGATCGCCCGGGCCAGCGCCAACGCTGTGGCGCGCGCCTGACCGGAGGCATCTTGGTGCACGGCGACAAAGCAGGGAACCCCATCGGGCCGTCCCCGCAATTCGCGCAACCGTTGGCCCGGACCCAGGGGTGCCACCAAGACGACATCAACCGTTGCCGGTGGTTTGATCAAGCCGAAGTGGATGGAAGACGCGTGCGCGAAGACGAGCATCTGACCATCACGCAGGTGGGCGCGCATGTCCTGCGTGAAGAGCTCACCGTGGAGATGATCGGGTGCCAGCACGCAAACGATGTCCGATTGATCGACCGCCAGGGCGGGCGTGGTGACGTGGAAACCGTCGCGACGCGCCGACGTTCGAGAACGGCTGCGGGCCGGAAGCCCGACACAGGGGACCAGTCCGGCGTCGCGGAGATTCAGCGCCTGCGCGCGTCCCTGTGCGCCATAGCCGAGAACGGCGATTCGTCTGTGGCGGAGTGGGCGCAGAGATGCGGAGCGGATGATACGCACGGGGACAGTCCTCCCGGTCGATCATACCGTCCCGCGACGGTGAAGCGCAAGGGGTAGGATTGAGGGCGACCCACGCCAGAGGCGCGCAAGCACCGGGTCGCCCCTACTCGTACCGCAGTGCCTCGATGGGGTCGAGGCGGGCGGCCTTGCGGGCCGGGTAGAGACCGAAGAAGATGCCGACCAGGGCGGCAAAGCCGAAGGAGATGACAATCGACTCCGGGACAATCAGCGTGTTCCAGCCATAGAAGCGCGCCATCACAACCGCCGCGCCCACGCCCACCAGAATCCCCGCGGAGCCGCCCGCGATCGAGAGCGTCGTCGATTCGATCAGAAATTGCGTGAGGATGTCGCGCCGACGCGCGCCCAGGGCCATGCGCACGCCGATTTCCCGCGTCCGCTCGGTGACCGACACCAGCATGATGTTCATGATGCCGATGCCGCCGACGATCAGCGAGACCAGGGCAATCGCCGCCAGGAGTGCCGTAAACGTGTCGGTGGTCGCGGTCAGCGTTGTGGCGATGTCGGATGGGGTGCGGACGTGGAAGTCATTGTCCTGGCCGGGGAGGAGATGGTGGCTGCGGCGCAGCGATGCCTCCGCCTCCACGATCGCCTGATCGACCAGTTTGTCGCTGGCGGCCTTGAGCGTGATCGATGAGTACGTGTCCCGGCCCATCACCCGGTACTGTCCGGTCTCCAGCGGAATCAGAATCTGGTCGTCCTGATTGAAGAATCCCTGCGCGCCCTTGGGTTGCAGGACGCCCTTGACCTCGAAGTTGATGCCCTTGATTCGGACCACATGACCGACCGGATCGATGCCGTCGAACAAATTGTCGACCACGGTCTGGCCCAAGACGCACACCCGTTCGCGACGCTGGTTGTCGGCGTTGGTGAAGTAGCTTCCCGACGATAGGGGAGCGCTGCGGACCCATTCGTAGTCCGGGAGAGTCCCGGTCACGCGGGTGTTCCAGTTCTTGTTCTCGTACTTGACCTGAAAGGCGCCGTTGACTTCGGGAACCACGGCGACGATCGACGGGCAGTCATTCCTGAGTGCGGCCACGTCGGCCGCCTCGAGGTCTTCGACGTCTCCCGCGGCCATGTGCACCCCGCCGAACGATTGCGCTCCGGCGCGGACGAACAACAGGTCCGCCCCCAGAGCGTTGATGCGCGCCGAGATGGCTTTCTTGGCACCCGAGCCGAGCGCGACCATGGTGATCATCGCCGCCACGCCGATGATGATCCCCAGCATCGTCAGCCCGGCGCGCATCTTGTTGGCGCGCAGCGCCGCCGTGGCAACGCCGATTCCCTCGCCGAAGGAGATGTTCCCGCGTCCCGGCATTCTCGTCCGCTCAGTTCGTGCGTCTCAGACCCATGCCCTGCATGTTCATCATCCGATCCCGCACTTCAGCGCGCGCCTGCATCGCGCCCGAGACGATGCTGTAGACAACAGTGTCGCCCTCGGCCACACCGGCCAGAATCTCCATGTCGTCCACATTCGACAGACCGGTGCGAACGGGAACCCAGACAGGGACGCCGTCGCGCACGACCTGTACTGCGGGAACCGCGCCGTTGTGGGAACGTCCGCTCCCGCCCGCGGAGCCCGCGAAGCGCGTCGAGGAATCCCGCTTGCCTTCATCGGGACTTCGGCCGCCCCGCGCCGCTGGCATGCTGCCGGCATTGCTGTCTGCCGCGAAACGGTGCCTGGCGCCGCTGCTATCGTTGCGCATCGTCAGTTCCGAGCGCTGCTTCCATTCCACCGCTTTGACCGGGATCAACAGCGTGCTGTCGGACTCGGCCGTGACCACTTCGACCGTCGTGTTCATTCCCGCTTTCAACAGGTTCTCCGCGTTGTCCACCAGGACGGTGACCTCGAAGACGGTGACATTTTGAACGACCTTGGACTGAGGCGCGATCCGCTCCACCGTCCCGTGCAACCGACGCTCGGGAAAGGCATCCGGTGTGATCTTCGCCGGCATCCCCGCGGTCACTTTGCCGATGTCGGTCTCGTCGACGGAAGTCACGATGTGAACTTGCTTCATGTTCGCCACCGTGCACAGGAGTGTCCCGCCGGTCACCGTGGTCGTCCCCGATGAGATGATCTGGCCGACTTCCACCGGCCGCGACAGGATGATCCCATCGATGGGGGAGCGAATCTCGGTGTCGTCGAGCCGTTGCTTGGTCGTCGACAGCGCCGACTTGGCCCGCAGCAACTGCGCGTTGGCCTGGTCATAGGCCAGGCGGGCGTTGTCCAGTTCGCTTTCCGATGACAACTTCTGATCGTACAGCGCCTGCAGGCGCTGCAGTTCCCGGTCGCGCTGACGGGCGGTGACCTCGGCGACGGCGTAGTCGGCCTGGGCTTGATCGTAGTCGTTCTGGGCGTACTCCCGATCCAGGCGTGCGATCAGATCGCCCTTCTTGACATGATCGCCCTCCTGAATGGGCAACTCGATGATCTCTCCGGAGGCCTTGGACTTCACGTCGACCTTCTCGATCGGGTCCACCGTGCCCGAAGCGGAGATAGAGACGATCAGATCACCGCGTTGAACGACGGCGGTCCGCCGGAACAGATCATTGCCCGCCCCCTGCCCTTGACGCCCACTCAGCCACCACCAGCCGCCCACCCCCAAGACGACAATCGCCAGGCCGATCCACCACAATCGCTTGATTCGCCTCATTGCTGACCTTTCCTGTCTGCCCACCGGCCGCGCCGATCGTTCATCTGCTGATGTCTGCTCCAGACGCTTGTCTCATGGCCGGACTTCCGGAGGATCTGTTCCCGCTGACAGCAGATCTCTCTTACGAATATACTCCTTTGGAACGTCGTCGGTTCGACATTATCAGAAGTCAGGGTGGGCGGTCTGACAGCGTCCCACGGGCACGAGAGCGACGGTTCGACCAGACTCTGTCGACTTGCGGCTCTACGGCACCTCGTGTTCCGACACCAGTGTCATCGGATCGTCGATCCGCAGCGGCTCCGCCGCGACAAACCCCTGTCCGTACCTCACCCCGATCCTCTGTCCGAAGCTGCGGGCCATGGTTTCCAGTGACCACAGGTAGTCGCGGGACTTGGCGGGATTGAGGAACTGTGATCGATGGGCCGACAGGGCGGCCATCCAGCGCTCGAACTGCGGCGTGATGTCGACCACGAACGACGGATTCACGCCTGACGGGGCGAAGTAATGGAAGATGGCGGGGACCCGATGGACCTCATGGGGTCCGCCGAGCTTGACCAGGGATGCCAAGTTGGCGGCGTTCATCACGATGCGGCCGGTCGCCAGATGGTCGGGGTGCGATTGCCGTCGGCCGGTGAACCCATCCCAGTGGGGAGCGAAGACGATGCGCGGTTTGTAGCGTCGGATCAGACGGGCGATCTGCACGCGGCGCTCATAGGTGTCGGTCAGGCGCGTGTCGCCCCAGCGAAACCGCTTGAGAATCACGGCACCCATGATCCGGGCCGCTTCATCGGCCTCGCGGCGGCGGATGGCGGCGGTGCCGCCGGTGCCCATTTCCCCCTCGGTCAAATACACGATTCCCGCGTGGTACCCCAGATCGCGGAGGCGGCAGAGTACACCGCCGACCCCCACCTCGACATCGTCGGGGTGGGCGCCGAAGGCGATGGCGTCGTACCGTCCCGGGTGGACATCCGGGAGTCGATTCGGTCTCTTCCGTCGTGTCTTCATGGGAGGGAAGTAACAGGACGATTCCGTCGAGGCAAGTCCTTCGCTGAATCGACGTCAGAAGCACCATCTTGGGGCTGCGTTTGGCAGGCTATCACGTAGTATGTTAGTGACGGGAGTTGGATTCCCCGTCACGTCTGCCGATCTTCTCTTAAGACCCCGGCGTTTGCCAGAAACCGAAGCGCTTGCGTGGTAGGACGGTATGTCAGCCTGGACAGAACGAGAGCGGAGCCGCCGATTCATCGGCGTGGCGGTGTTACTGCTTATCTTGCTCGCTCTGATTGGGTTCCATGCCTTGGCGGCGAGTAGTGCCATACAAGTGAAGCGGCAGACAGTCTCCAGCGGAGGGACTGTGAGTGCCAAATCCTCCACGCGGCACGTCTCGGGGACACTGGGGCAGGTGGCGACTGGGAGGGCCGGATCATCGGCGGTCGATCTGGGTGCCGGCTTTTGGTACACGACTCCCGCCTGCGATTGCCGCCACCATGGCGATCTCAACGCCAGTGGCTATATCGACGTGTTTGATGTCGTTCTGCTGATCGACGCCACCTTCCGCAATGGAACTCCGCCGGTGCAGGATCCATTTTGCCCCGATAATCGCGGCGATTTCAACTGCGATGGCACCCTGACCGTCAACGACGTGGTCTGGGCGGTAAACGTGGCCTTCCGGAACAGCGACGTCCCTTGCGATCCTTGTACAACACAGTAGCTTGTAGGCCGGACTAGCGCCGCGCCGTCCATCCGGGTAAGTTAGAGGCGCGGGTCAGGAACCCTGTGCATGGCACCCGATCTCGCGGTATCCGACCGTTTCAAGGTGCTGAAGCCCCTTGTCCTGAAGACTGAGAGGTTGGGATCGCGGACAAGGGGTTTCAACCCCTTGCTTCGGTCCCGTTCCGGGTGCCGATCCGCTAATTCATCATGCGGACAAGCCGGTAGTAGGCGTTCTTGGCGGGCTCGTATTCGGGGGAGAGCTCGTGCGCCCGTTTGTACTCGGCGGCGGCCTTGTCGAGGTTGTGCTTGCGTTCCCAGGCGCGGCCCAAATTGAAGTGGGCGAAATGGTGTTGGTCGTAGCGTCGGGCCTTGGCGGCGCGGCGCAGATAGGGGATGGCACGGTCGATCTCGCCTTTTTCCAGTAGATAGGCCCCGATGTCGTTGTACGGGTTGCCGTAATCGGGATCGAGCGAGATGGCGACCTTGCAGTATTCGATCGCCTGATCGTAATCGCCGAGGAACGAGTGTGCCCAGCCCAGGTGGGTGTACGCCTCCGGCGTCGGATACATACGGATCGACTTGCGGTAGTAATGCGCGGCGTCAGCGTAGAAACCCATGTCCTGGAAATCCTGCGCCATGGCGAAGAATTTCTCTGCGTATTGAAGCCGTTTGCGCCGCGTCATGGACATGACTCGTCTCCGTGACAAAGATAGCCATAATGACGGTCTTTTGCAACCTGTCGGCGCGATTCATTCATGTGCGGACACCGGTTTTTCAATACGGTGATTGCGATTGTAGGGGCACGGCCCGCCGTGCCCGCAGGGGGCTGAAAGCCCCCTGTCCTACGCAAGAATCAGTCGTTCCATCAGAACGCCTGACCGGTGGCGAATGAGATCAACAGGCCTCGCCGTCCCAGGGGGTCCCGATTCAGCGCCCACGCGAAATCGAGGCGAATGATATCGTGAGTCGCAGCACGCGAAAGTCCGAGCCGGAGGCCGGCGCCCATGTCGGCACCAACGCGGGCGCGCCGCATCGGGATGCCGGGCGACACTGCCGTACCGATGTCGGCGAAGATCGCCGCTCCGGGAGAGACGACCTGTAGCAGTTCGGTTCTGGAGAAGAGGCGATGCTCGAAATTGGCAATCAGGCGTCGATCACCAGCGTAAGAGTGCAAGTGGTAGCCGCGCAACCCGTTGTCGCCATCGGCCACGAGTTGCCAGTCGCGGTCGGGACGCCAAGCCTGATCGTACCGCACCCGCGCGATCGATGTCTGTGGCCCCCAGCTGCCATGCTTGTATACGAGTCGCCCCTCGGCGGAGAGAACTTCGTTTTGCGGGGATCGGTCCCAACGCGTCTGGTACGCCAGTACCATCTGGACGAAGCGGCCTGTGCCCAGTGCCACTCCCTGCTCCACTCCCAGTTGCAGCAACAGGGTCGTTCGTGACGGCCCCAACGCGCGTGGGGAGACACCGAACCGGGCGATGAGACGCCGCGCCAGGTTGAAGTCCTCGAAGCGGATGCCGCGGTTCACGTAGTTGACTTTCAAGAAAGAACTTCCGGCGCTTTCGTATCCCAAGGTCAGGAAGCGGAAATCCTGGTTCTCGGGGAGAATATCATCCGGGCGGTCGGTGTCGTGACCGAACTCGTCATTCCACAAGACGGATCCGAGCAGGAGCCGTTGCGCACGCGATGGCGATGTCGTTAGAGCGACGCCACACTCCGTTTCGAATCCCCAATGGTCCCGGCGATATCGCGCGTCGATTTCGCCCTCGCGGTAGATCGTCTCGGATCGTCGCAGGTCGAGTCCGGCGAGGCGCGCCTGCCACCGCGTCAGCAGGGAGAAGAACGGCCGTTCGATCTCGGCTTTGTACTCGTGCCCGTCGGTGTTCCGGGCCAGCGACATCCGGGCGCCCCAGTAGGGGCCGAATAAACATGGATCTCCGTACGACAGTGATCGGACGATGCGCTCGGTCTCACGGGCATACCGCAGCGCCAGCGCGCGTCCGGTTCCGAAGAGATTCTTCTCCTTGATCTCGAGATCGTAGGTGGCCGTTCCCCCGGAGTATCGGTAGGCCCCCGTCGGCTCGGTGGTCCAACTGTCCTGCGTGATGATCTCGACGTCCACGATGCTGTCTTGGGGCGGCGCGGCCGTGATCGACACGCGGCGCAGAAACGGCAGTTGTCGGAGATTGCGTTCCGATTCTTCCAGTAGGAACGGATCGTAGACGTCACCCTCGCGGAACAACAGGAAACGGCGAATCAGTCCAGCCCGTGTCTGGACATGCAGGATGTTGGCGGTGCGATAGAGCCAACCTCTGGTCGCCTCTTCGGGTGAGTAGATGTCGAGATTCTGGATTTCGATGCGGCCGATGTACGTCGTCGCGGCGGACAATTGCGCGGTCAGCAGCGTCGACACCAAGGCCACGACGACGGCTTGAACCCGAAGGAAGCTGGAGATCGATGGTACGGGCTGCAAGACTCCCTCACCCGCCCGCCGCAGGCGGGCGACCTCTCCCGGAGGGAGAGGTTAGCCGGGCAGGTTTCGATCGTGGCGGACAGGGGGCTTAGAGCCCCCTGGGCTTTCAACCCAGCAGCGGTGCGTCGTGCCCTCGAACGGAAAGACCAGCACCGCTATGTCCTGTCGATCGAGATGCCGAGCTCGGCCAACTGGTGCGGCTCGATCTCCGCCGGCGAGCCGTCCATCAGCGATTGTGCCTGCGTCGTCTTCGGGAAGGCGATCACGTCGCGCAACGATTCGGAGCCGGTCATGATTGCCACGATGCGGTCGAAACCGGGAGCGATCCCGCCGTGTGGCGGAGCGCCATACTCCAGCGCCTCCAGCAAGAAACCGAACATGCGCCGGGCACGGGCGTCATCGATGCCGAGGGCATTCAGGACGCGGCGCTGCAAGTCGGCGCGATGATTGCGGATGCCGCCGGAGGCGATCTCGGTGCCGTTGAGGACCAGGTCGTATTGGTGGGCCCGGATGAAATCCCAGGGGTGATCGGGCGTGCCGGGAGTTGCACCCGTGGTGAATCCCGCTTCCAATCTGGGCAGGTCCTCTTCATACGGATGCGTGACGATGTTGTGCATCGCCTCGTACCGTCCGGTCTCGGCATTGAACTCAAAGAGCGGGAACTCATGGACCCACAGAAAGGCGAAACGCCCGGTGTCGACGAGCTTGAGTCGCTCGGCCAGGGCAATGCGGAGTTTTCCGAGCGCGGCGCGGCAGGTCTTCACATCGGCGGCGACGATCAGGACGGCATCGCCGACGGCCGCCTCGGCGGCACCGGTGATGCGGTCGAGCGCGGCGGGGTTGAGGTATTTGAGAATCGGCGACTTGACGCCATCGGGGGCGTAGAGGATGTATGCCAGCCCTGCCGCCCCGGCAACCTTGACGATCTTCTCCAGCTCGGCGATCTGGCTGCGCGACAATGTCGCCATCCCCGGCGCGCGGATGCCGGCGACACGTCCCGCTTTGGTGACGGTATCATCGAAGACGCGGAAGCCGCTGGACCGAACCGCCTCGGAGAGGTCGCGAATCGGCAGATCATAGCGCAGATCGGGCTTATCTGAGCCGTAGGTGTCCATCGCCTCACGGTAAGTGAGCCGCAGGAACGGCGTTTTGATCTTCAGGCCGAGGACATCATCGAACACGTGTGCCATCATCCCTTCCACCACCGCCCAGATGTCCTCCGGCGTAACAAAGGCCATCTCCATGTCGATCTGAGTGTGCTCCGGCTGGCGGTCGGCGCGCAGGTCCTCATCGCGGAGGCAGCGGGCCAGTTGGAAGTAGCGATCAAAGCCGGCGATCATGAGGATCTGCTTCATGAGCTGCGGCGACTGCGGCAGGGCATAGAAGCGTCCCTTGTGGATGCGTGAGGGGACGACATAGTCGCGTGCCCCCTCCGGGGTCGAACGCATGAGCAGCGGCGTCTCGATTTCATAGAACCCCTGCCGGTCCAGGTAGTCGCGAACAGCCTTGGCGGCGCGGTGGCGGATGCGGAGCTTCTCTTGCAGGGGGGAACGTCGCAGGTCAAGATAGCGATACTTCAGCCGCAGGTCTTCACCGGCTTGGGTTTCGGCGGCGATCTCAAAGGGCGGCGTCTTGGAGCGGTTGAGGACGATCAGGCGCGCGACGGCGACCTCCACGTGGCCGGTCGCCAGCTTGGGATTGGCGGTTCTCTCCGGGCGCAGGCGGACTGTGCCTTCGACCCCGACGACCGTCTCGGCGCGCAGGGCGGATGCTGTGGCCATGGTCTCGGGGTCGATGGTGGCCGGGTTGAAGACAATCTGGGTCAGACCGTAGCGGTCACGGAGATCGATGAAGAACAAGCCGCCCAGATCGCGCCAGTGCGCGACCCAACCGTTCAGCCTCACGGTCTCTCCGGCATGCCCGGGACGCAATTCACCGCAATTGTGCGTGCGTTTGATCGATTCAATCGGCAGCATGGTACTCCTTCACAGGGGACGGTGTGTACGGGGAACCGACGCGCACACCGAAGGGGTGTCGTCGGCAATGTGGTTTCACCGCCGGTCCCCTGTCAATCCGGAAAAGCTGACCGTGTGGGATGAAAAGCGGCGCCTTTCACGGCAAATCCGCTGCAAACGCCCCGACCGCTGCGTATTTAATTTCGGAAGAGGGACCACGACATTCGTCCAGCAGCAGTCTTCCAGCGGTGACCAAAGTCGAGAGGTGGTATTCGCAGAGTTGTAACCGGGCGTCAGGCCCGTCATACCCGAGGTGCAGTATGGCCCCCCGTGCCCGTGCCAAGATCTGCTGGCACCCCTTGTCCCTGCAGCAATTGACGCCGAACAAGTTCGCCCGCGTCGTCAACAGCATCCTGGCCGGACAGTTGTCACTGCTGCCGGGGACCTTGCGCGACATCGGCGCAAGCTCGATCGACTGGCGCGGATATCGCGAGACACCGCGCCTCTGACCGCCGCTGCTGGGCCGGCGGTCGGGGTTGCCGTCCGCCGGATGATATCCTCTTAAGATCCCCCGCCTTCTGCCGCGGAATCTCCACTTCTTTTGCTCTACTGCCATCAGATCCGAGGCTCGGTCTGTCTTTGCCTTTGTCTGCGGGGTGATCCGGCGGTACATTGGCGCCCCGGAGCGGGGAGACAGGACGATGATGTTGGTTCCGAAGGGGTCGGTCATGGGACGATGGGTATTCTATTCTGCTCTGTTGGTCGGTCTGGCGTTTTGGAACGTCGTCGACCAGGCCGCGGCCCAGGACGTTGCGGCATCGCCGTCAACCGCGGCCATCACCCCGGAGACGGGAGCCGGGTGGGGGCAAATGACGGCGGCGCAGAAGGAGCAGGCGATCGCCTATTCGAGCACGAAGAACACCCTTGTGTTTGTCGGGTTCGTGTATGGTTCGCTCGCGCTTCTGGCCATTCTATTCACGGGTCTTTCTGCACGCCTGTTGAGATGGGCGGAACGGATCACCAAGAGGCGGTTTCTGGTCCTTGTGTTCTATCTGGCCGTGCTTCTGGTCGTCCTGCAGGTCCTGACGCTCCCACTGGACTACTACAGCGGCTTTCACGTCGAGCACCGCTACGGGCTGTCGAATCAGACAATCGGGGCCTGGCTGGGTGACGTGGCGAAGTCGCTGGCCGTGTCGCTGATCTTTGCGGTCATCATTGCCGCCATCGGGTATGCGCTGATTCGCCGTCGGCCACGGAGTTGGTGGGCGTGGATGGGAGTCGTGTCGATCCCGCTTCTGGCGTTCGTGATGATCATCGCTCCGGTCGTGGTCACGCCGTTGTTCAACAAGACCGAGCCGATGGAGGAGGGGGCACTGCGCACCCAGATCCTCGATCTGGCGGCCAAGTCGGGAATTCCCGACTCGCGCGTGTTCGTGATGGATGCCTCGAAGGACACCAAGAAGATCGGGGCCTATGTCGCCGGTCTGGGCCAGACCCAACGTATCGTTCTGTTCGACAACACCATCAACGCATTCGCGCCGGCGGAGGTCATGTTCGTGGTCGGGCATGAGATGGGGCACTATCTGCTCCACCATGTCTGGATCGGGTTGGCGCTGGCGGTGGCATTGGTCTTCGTGTGCGGGTATCTCGCCCATGTGGCGATGTGTTGGGCTCTGGTCCGATACAAAGACCGCTTCGGCTTTGAGCGGTTGGCGAGCTTTGCCAGTGCACCCTTGATTCTGCTCGCCTTCAGCGTCTTCAGTTTTCTTCTTGCCCCTGTCTTCAACGGCGTGTGGCGGCACTTCGAGCATCGGGCCGACGTGTTTGGTCTCGAACGAACCGGGGACGGCGCCGCGGCGGCGATGGCATTTGAGAAGCTGGCGGCGGTGAACCTGTCCAATCCCAACCCGTCGGGGTTCATCAAATTCTGGTTGTATGATCACCCGACCCTGTCGGAGCGGGTGGAGTTCGCGCGTGCCTACGAGTCATCCCAGCCGGTCGCGGCGTCCCCCCTTGCGCTTCCCGATGAGCGGCATCTGGCCAATGTCCGCCAGTTGACCGACGGCGGGGAAAACGCCGAGGCGTACTTCGACCGAACGGGGCGCTGGCTGATCTTCCAGTCGACCCGTGACGGCTGGCCATGTGACCGCATCTTCACGATGCGCACAGACGGCACCGAGTTGCGCCAGGTCTCAACCGGGCGCGGGGCGACGACCTGCGCGTTTTTTGCCCCGGACGGTCAGCGCATCGTCTATTGCTCAACGCATTTGACCGGGGATTCCTGCCCGCCCCGGGCCTCGCATGGGCGCGGGTATGTTTGGACTCTGCACCCAGGGTACGACGTCTTCTCGGCGCGTCCCGATGGCAGCGACCTGAAGCGCCTGACGACGGCTCCGGGATACGACGCCGAGGCGGTGTACTCTCCGGATGGGTCCAAGATCCTGTTCACCTCGGTGCGCGATGGCGATCTGGAGCTCTATGTGATGAACGCCGACGGCACCGATCCTGTCCGCCTGACGCACGAAGTCGGCTACGACGGTGGGGCGTTCTTTTCCCCCGACGGCCGCAAGATCGTCTATCGCGCCTCGCACCCGACCGACTCGGCGGCGATTGCCGAGTACCAGTCACTGTTGCGCGAGGCGATGATCCGTCCCAACAAGCTGGAGATCTTTATCATGGATGCCGATGGCTCCAACAAGGTGCAACTCACCCACAATGGCGCCGCCAACTTCTGTCCCTTCTTCCATCCGGATGGCGAACGGATCATCTTCTCGTCGAACATGGATGATCCCAAGGGGCGCAACTTCGATCTGTACATGATCAATCTGGACGGCAGCGGCCTGGAGCGGATCACATCCAACGACACCTTCGACGGCTTCCCCATGTTCAACGCCGACGGGAGCCGGCTGGTCTTCGCCTCCAACCGCAACGCCGCCGAGCCCGGCGAGACGAATATCTTCATCGCCGACTGGGTGGAGTGACACAGGGACATCGCGTTTGACTCTCCATCCCTTGAGATGTGGGGCGGGTGCTTCGCGCCCACCTCTTTCCCTCCTCGACGACAGATGGTGGGTGCAGAGCGCCCACCCTACATCTCCCACTGCGGACCCAAGAACGGGCCACGTGTCACCGGGTGGCGTTGGATCCCGCCACTGCCGCCGGTTCAACAGGTGGGTGCCATGAACATACGGCTCGTTGATGTCCGCGGACCGGACTGGTCACTGATCAATCGTTGGCTCAAGGCAGAACATGTACGCCGTTGGTGGGGCGATCCCGGCGAAATCCTTGTCCAACTCGGACGCCTCCCGGCGGAATCGCGATTGGCAGTCATCGAAGCCGATGGCCGCAAGGTCGGACTTGTGCTCTGGGGACATCCGCCAGCAACTGAGCTGGATGAGGCCGGGCTGCACGACGTCTCCCCCGATGCCATCGATATCGACATCATGATCGGTGAACAGGACATGGTGGGGAGGGGAGTCGGCACCGCTGCCATTCGACTGGTGGTCGAGGAGGCATTGGCCGATCCTACCGTTCCCTATCTCATTGCGGTGCCCATGATGGACAACATCGCGTCGATCGGGGCCTTCAGCAAGGCGGGTTTCTCTGTGGATCGTCGGTTCGATGACCCTGTGTGCGGGCGGTGTGTTCTGCTGGTGCGCCGCCGTGATTCATGAACCTATCCGGGATCGAATCATATCCCCGGCGAACTGGAGCTGCTCCGCGGCTGCTGTAGAGAACGGCGAGGTGGGTGCTCCGCACCCACCTACAAAACCCGGCGCGAATTGAAGCGTGGGGGTGACCCGGCGCCTGCTCACCTCCGGCGAGGACAACCCTCCCCCGTGGAATCGAGGGCGAGGCAGCGCCTCGCCCCTCTACACCCGTGGTCCATGAAGATCCAGTAGGGTGGGCTCTGCCCACCGTCCTCACGTCTTCTGACGAATGAGCCGAGGGGT
>JBFMGX010000030.1:0-25546 GCA_040752595.1 Candidatus Zixiibacteriota bacterium | reverse complement strand
TGCCGTCTGCGCGGGGGGGGGGGGGCTGTCCCCCCACCCCTCTCCCTTCAGATGTCAGACGGTGGGTGCGGGGCACCCACCCTACAAGACCTTGCGATCATCGAGGCGTAAGGCGATCCGTCGGGTCGCCCTCCCTCGACGGAACCAAGGGCGAGGCGACGCCTCGCCCCTACATGTGGCGGGCGGGAATCAAGTGACGTTGACTCCTCTATCCTTCGCAAAAAAGGCAACCATACTCCCATCGGGATCGTTAGATTGGCCAGCATTGCGCCCACCGGCAGCGGAGTCCTGCCGATTCCGGCCGCGGCGCGTTTCATGTTCAGGAGGTGTTATGCGTACAGCGTTCGCGTTGCTCCTCGCTGCGCTTCTGATCATCGCCGCCACGGCCGTGTGGGCCGATGACGCGCGGCTCCTGCGGTTCCCCGACATCAGCAAGGATCAGATCGTCTTTGTCTATGCCGGTGACCTGTGGATCGTCTCGACCTCCGGTGGGCAGGCCCGTCGTCTGACCGCCTCGGAGGGGCTGGAGCTCTTCCCCCGGTTCTCGCCCGACGGGCAGAAGATCGCCTTTACCGGCCAGTATGATGGCGATCAGAATGTTTTTGTCATGCCGGTATCAGGGGGCGAACCCAAGCGTCTCACCTACCATCCCGCCATCCAGAAATCGACCGAACGCATGGGGCCGGAGAGCGTGGTCATGGACTGGACGCCGGATGGCAAGAACGTACTTTACCGCTCGCGGGAAGAGACGCACGATATCTGGGACGGCAACCTCTATCTGGTCAGCCCGGAGGGCGGGTACCCGCAGCCGTTGCCGTTGCCGCGCGGCGGTTTCGCCTCGTTTTCGGCCGACGGCAAACGGATTGCCTACTGCCCGATCTATCGCGACTTCCGCACCTGGAAGCGCTACAAGGGCGGGATGGCGCAGGATGTGTGGATCTATGATCTGGTCAATGCCCGGTCGGAAAAGATCACCGATTGGATCGGGACCGACAATCTGCCGATGTGGGATGGCGCCTCCGGGAAGATCTACTTCAATTCCGATCGCACGGGCACCCTCAATCTCTATGTCTACGATCCCCAAACGAAGTCGACCACGCCGGTGACCAACTTCACCGAATACGACGTCCGTTGGCCGGCGATGGGTCCGGGCGCGATCGTCTTTGAGAACGGCGGCTATCTCTATATTCTCGACTTGCCCAACGGCACGCCCCGCAAGGTGAGCGTGCAGTTGGGTTCGGATGCCGTCTTGGCCCGGCCGGAGTTTGTCCCCTGCGGCGACGACGTCCAGGACTTCGCGATCTCACCCGACGGCAAGCGGGCGCTCTTTGGCGCGCGCGGCGAGATCTTCACAGTTCCCGCCAAACATGGCAACACGCGCGACCTCACCAACACCTCCAATGCCCACGAGAAGTACTCGGTGTTCTCCCCCGACGGGAAGTGGATCGCCTATGTGTCCGACGCCTCGGGCCAGGACGAGATCTACCTCTTGGACCCGTTGGCAAAAGACCCGCCCCAGCGGCTGACTACCGACGGCGACCGCTACAAATATGGCCTCTATTGGTCGCCCGATTCCAAGAAGCTGGCCTGGTCGGACAAAAGCGGCGTTATCCGTTGGATCGACATCACCACGAAGAAGCAGACGGTGATCGATCGCAGCCGTCGCGGCGACATTCGCCACTTCTCCTGGTCGCCCGACTCCAAGTGGATCGCCTACGCCAAGAACAACGAGGCGTATCTGAATCAGATCTACATCTACTCGCTGGCGGAGAACAAGTCGCGTGTCGTCACCAACGGGCGTTTTGAGGATTTTCGGGCGGTCTTTGACCCGGGCGGCAAGTACCTGTACTTCCTCTCCCTGCGCGACTTCAATCCCATTGTGGGAAACTATGAGTTCAACTACCTCCTTGACAAGATGACAGAAATCTACGCCATCGTCCTGTCGGCCAAAGACCCGTCGCCGTTTGCGCCGCAGAGTGACGAGGTTGAGGCGAAGAAGGAAGAGGCGGCCGGGGCCAAGAAGGCTGAGAAGAAGGAGACGAAAGAAGAGACGAAGGCGGAGGTCACCGTCACGATCGATTTCGACGGCATCATGGACCGGCAGGTCAAATTCCCGATTGAATCCGGCCAATACAACGGTCTGGCCGCCGCCAAGGGTCGTGTGTATTACTTCTCCTCGCCGATGGGCGGGCTGGCCGGGCCGATCGAGCGCACCAAACAGAGTCTGCACGTCTTCGACATGGAGAAGCGCGAGGACCACACGTTCCTCGATGAGGCCGACGGGTACAATCTGTCATACGACGGCACCAAGATGCTCTATCAGAAGGGGAAGACCTACGAGATCATCGATGCCTCAGGCGAGAAGGCGAAGACAGGCGACAACGTCCTCGATCTCGGCCACATGGAGGCGCGGGTCGATCCCCAGGTGCAGTGGCACCAGATCTTCGAGGAGTGCTGGCGGCTGGAGCGCGACTTCTTCTATGACTCGCTGATGCACGGGGTCGACTGGAAGAGGATGCACGACCGCTATGCGCCTTTGGTCGATCACGTCGCCCACCGCTACGATCTGACGTATGTCATCGGCGAGATGATCGGCGAGTTGGCCTGCTCCCACACCTACGTGGGCGGCGGCGAGCAACCGCGTCCCGAAGGCGACAAGGTCGGCTTGTTGGGAGTCAACTGGGTCATCGACAGCGCGGCCGGGAAGTTCCGCATCGGCCGCATCCTGGTCGGGCAGAACTGGCGCGACGACCGTCGGTCACCGCTGACCGAACCGGGGATCACGGCCGCCAACGGCGACTATGTCCTGGCCATCAACGGTGCCCCCCTGAGAGCATCCGACAACCCCTACCGTCTGTTGGAGCACACCGCCGGCGAAACCGTGACTCTGACTTTGGCGAAGACACCGGATGGGCAGGGGAGTTGGACGGCCGACGTCAAGACGATCAACAACGAAAGCGAACTGCGCTACTACGATTGGGTCGAGGGTCGCCGCCACTATGTGGATTCGGTATCCAATGGGCGCATTGCCTATGTGCACATTCCCGACATGGGCGGCAGCGGCTTGCAGCAGTTCACGAGCACCTACTACTCCCAGATCCGCAAGGAAGGGATGATCATCGACGTGCGCTGGAACGGCGGCGGCTTCGTCTCGCAGTTGGTCATCGAACGGCTGCGTCGAGTGCTCGGAGGCATGAACAACTCGCGCAACTACGAACCCGGCACATATCCGGATGTCGTCTTCCACGGCTACCTCGCCTGTTTGATCAATGAGGAGTCGGTCTCGGACGGCGACATCTTCCCGTCCTACTTCAAGCACTACCAACTCGGCCCGCTCATCGGCAAGCGAACATGGGGCGGCGTGGTCGGCATCCGCGGCCATCGGCCGATGATCGACGGCGGCTTTGTCACCACGCCGGAGTTCGCCGATTTCGACCTGCAAGGCCGCTGGGTGATCGAGAATCACGGCGTCGAGCCCGACATCGAGGTTGACAACCTCCCGGAAGACATCATGAAGGGGAAAGATGCGCAGATCGACCGTGCCGTAGCCGAGCTGTTGAAGAAGATGAACGAGGCGCCGAAGAAGCTGCCGCCGGCGCCGTCGGTGCCGCCGGAAAAACGTTGACCGGACGATGTCTTGATTGACATTCTGCGCGCGGCCGGTGTGCCACGCACTAGCCCGCTGGGCTGCGGTCCCAGCGGGCTGGTGCGTGCCACCTAACGCGCGTTGGTGCCAGGCGTAGGGGCCGACCGTATGAGAGCGGATTCGTGCAGCTCATTGCAGCCACCACCGGGAGAGTCGATGATGAGACGTCCGTTCGGTGTCATTGCTTCTGGCGTTTCGAATGCAACGGGGCTGTCCACGCTCCGAGGGGTTCGATCTCGGCGGAGGAACTCCCTCACCCGATTCGGCCTCCGGCCGAATCGACCTCTCCCGGAGGGAGAGGTTAAACTCCTCTCTCCCGTCTGGGGACAGGGCTGGAGTGAGGGGACCAGAAAGAGACGTTCCGTTCCTTCTACAAGACACGATAGGTCGCGGGGGACGATCATGGTCGTCACGTTCCTCGCATCGATCCTGTGTTTAGGATCATACGGGTGGACGGCTGACGCCGACTTCACGACGGTCGCCGAGCAGAGCGGCTACCGCCTCACTGCATCCTATGACGAGACCGTCGACTACGTGCGCCGTCTGGAAGCCGCCTCGCCCTGGGTCAAGGTGACGGTCTTTGGCCAAAGCCCGCAGGGTCGCGATCTCCATTGCGTGGTCGTTTCGCGCGAGGGCGCGTTCACCCCGACGGCGGCCAGGACGACGGGCAAGGTGATTGTGCTGATCCAGAACGGTATCCATTCCGGCGAGATCGACGGCAAGGATGCCTGTATGGCTCTCTTGCGCGACATCTGCATCACCAAGTCCCGCGCGTCGCTTCTCGATTCGACGATTCTGCTGATCATTCCGATCTTCAACGTCGACGGCCATGAGATCAACGCCCGGGACACCCGCGCCAATCAGGACGGGCCGGAGAACGCCGGATTTCGTACGACGGCCCAGTGGTTGAATCTCAATCGCGACTACATGAAGGCCGATGCCCCCGAGATGCAGGCGTGGTTGCGCCTGTGGCGCGAGTGGATGCCCGATTTCTTCATCGATGACCATGTCAGCGACGGCGGCGACTGGCAGTATTTGATCCAATACACGATGCCCTGGCATCCCAATGCGGCGCCGTCGCTGCGCCGTTGGACCCGTGAGACGTTCGATCCGGATGTGACGGCGCGGACCGCGGCGGCGGGGATCAAGATATTCCCGTATGCGTTCTTCCGTGGGCCTCTGTCGGCCGGGGTCATGTCATATGTCGAAAGTCCGCGTTTCTCGACGGGGTACACGGCGCTCTGGAATCGTCCCGGACTGTTGGTCGAGACCCACTCACTGGCGCCCTATCGGGAACGCGTCTTGGGCAACCATACGTTTCTCGTGGCGGTGCTGGAGAACATCAGTCAGAATGCAACGTCACTGAAGCAGGCCATCGCGCAGGCCGACGCCGCGATGGCCGATGGCGTGACCGATTCCATTCCCTTCCGCTTTCAGTCCAATGGCGACTCGACGATGATCGATTTCTACGGCTACGCGGTCGATTCCGCCCAGAGCGCCGCGTCCGGGGAATACTACCCGATCTGGGATCATGCGCGGCCGGTCACCACGCGTATCCCCTTCTTCGGGACCAATGTCCCCCGCCTGCAGGTGGCGCCGCCGCGCGCCTATCTGATCCCCCGGGAATGGATGGAGCCGGTCGCGCGCTTGCGTCTGCATGGTGTTCACCTCGATACGCTTCGTGTGCCCTGGACCGGCGCGGTCCAGATGTACTATCTCGACAGCGCGAAATGGGGCCGGGAGCCGTACGAGAGCCGGTTCTCTGTGACGTACCGCACGACCAGGCACGATACGGTCGCCACGTTTCCCGCCGGGACGATCGTGGTGGGTCTCCGTCAGCCGGCTGCGAAAGTCGCCGTGCACCTGCTGGAACCGCAGGGCTCCGATGCCCTGGTGGCATGGGGATTCTGGAACTCCATCTTCGAGCAGAAGGAGTACATCGAGGACTACGTGATCGATCCTCTGGCCGACAGCATGCTGGCCCACGACGCCGACCTTCGTGCCGCGTTTGAGACGCGGTTGGCATCCGACACCGCGTTTGCCCGCAGCCCTTGGGCGCGTCGGAGTTTCTTCTACCGGCGCACGCGCTTTGCTGAGACACAGATCGGCTGGTATCCGGTGGCGCGTCTTGTGGGGCCGATTCCGCCCACCGATCCGCTCGACAAGCGGTAATACCCGGCAACGAGGAGCAATCCTCCCCACCGAGCGGGACACCGGTCCAAACTCGCCCCACGGGGTCTGCTGAAGCAGCCGACCCACGCAGGGCGGTTGCTTCGTCGCTTGTCCGCCTCTGGCGGGGTATTCCGCCACCGGCGGACGACCTCCTCGCAAAGACAGAGCAAGTTCCTGACAGGTCTTGTGTTGTTGTGAGGAGTAAAGCCCGCTCCGTGAGCTGCGCGAGCGACGTAGCAATCGCCTTGCGTGAGAGAGCGCTTTCAGTGGGGTTCTTCAACACGCCCCAAGACCGGTGTTCTTCCCTCCGGCACGGTCGATATAGGAATAACAGGATAACGGGCTTCGCCGCGCCAGATCGGCAGCGCAGGAGGGACAATGGGAAGTACGACATTCAGTTACAGATCGACTGACTATCCGGTGGACACATCGCTTAAAGGCGCTGTAGATTCGACAGTCGCACCGACCTCACCTGCCAGAGCTTACGAACGGGCCAAAGGCGAGGTCGCTGCGACCTATCCGGTGAAGGGACGCGCAACGATGGATCATTTGCTTGCTGATTTGCGGACTCTCGGTCTTCACAATGTCGGGCAGGTCTTTGCCAACCTGACAACACCGGCGCTCTACGAGCAGGTGATCCGGCGCCGCGAGGGGATACTGGCCCACCTGGGCCCGCTGGTCGTGCGGACGGGGCACCACACCGGCCGATCCGCACACGACAAATTCATTGTCACGGACGATGTTGCTCGCGATCGGGTCTGGTGGGGTCAGGCCACCCAGCGGTTTGAGCCGGCCCGGTTCGACGCGCTCTTTGCGCGCATTTGCGCCTATCTTCAAGGGAACGACCTGTACATTCAGGATCTGTACGCGGGGGCCGATCTGTCCCATCGCATCGGTGTCCGCGTGATCAACGAGACGGCGTGGCACAATTTGTTTGCCCGCACAATGTTCATTCGGCCCGACCGCGAGTCGCTGGCTGGTTTTCACCCGGACTTCACGATCATCCATGTTCCCAGTTTCCATGCCCTCCCGGAGCTCGACGGAACGGTCTCCGAGACCTTCATCATCCTGCATCTGGGCCGTCGATTGGTCCTGATCGGCGGCACCAGCTACGCCGGGGAGATCAAGAAGTCGATCTTTACGGCGCTCAACTTCCTCTTGCCGTCCAAGAACGTCCTCTCGATGCACTGTTCCGCCAATGTCGGCTCCGGCGGCGACGTGGCCCTATTCTTTGGGTTGTCGGGCACGGGGAAGACGACGCTCTCCGCCGATCCCGATCGGCTCCTGGTCGGCGACGACGAGCATGGCTGGTCCGACAGCGGCGTGTTCAATTTCGAAGGCGGATGCTACGCCAAGGTGATCCGGCTGTCGCCGCAGGCCGAGCCGGACATCTACGCCTGCACGCGCCGTTTCGGGACGATCTTGGAGAACGTCGCGATCGACGCCGACACGCGGCGGTTGGATCTCGACGACGACACTCTGACGGAGAACACGCGCGCGGCCTATCCGATCACGCATGTGGCGCGCGCCGTTCGCGATGGCCTTGGGGGACATCCCACACAGATCATCATGTTGTCGGCCGATGCCTTCGGCGTGCTGCCGCCGATCTCCCGACTCGATCCGGCGCAGGCGATGTACTACTTCCTGTCGGGATACACGGCCAAGCTCGGCGCCACCGAGAGCGGAGTCGGCAAGGAGCCGCAGGCGACATTCTCGGCCTGTTTCGGCGCGCCGTTTCTGGCGCTGCACCCGACGGAGTACGCGAAGCTCTTTGCCGAGAAGATCCGCCATCACAAGGTGAATGTCTGGCTGGTCAATACCGGCTGGAGCGGCGGACCGTATGGGGTCGGCAAGCGCATCGCCATCGCCGACACGCGCGCCCTGGTCCGGGCGGCCCTGAGTGGGCAATTGGACAACGTGCCCACCGTTCGGCACCCGATCTTTGGCGTGGCGGTGCCGGAGTCATGCCCGGGCGTGCGCGGCGAAATCCTCGATCCCCGTGCGACGTGGACCGACAAGGCCGGATACGATACCGCCGCCCGGGAGCTGGCGCGCCGGTTTCGCGACAACTTCGTTCAGTATCACGAGGCCGTCGGTGACGATGTGATCAATGCCGGGCCGCACGCGTAGGAGACGATACCAACGATGAATCGCATCGGCGTACTGACCTCCGGCGGCGACGCCCCCGGCATGAATGCCGCGCTTCGCGCCGTCGTCCGCACCGCGATCAAGTCCGGCGTTGAGGTGTTCGGCATCGTCCGGGGTTACCAGGGTATCATCGATGACGACATGGTGCGCATGGACCATCGCTCGGTCTCGAACATCATCCAGACCGGCGGCAGCATCCTGGTGTCGTCGCGGTGCGAGGCGTTTCTGACACCCGACGGGCGCCAGACCGCCCTGAAACACCTGCGGAGCCGCGGCCTGGAAGGGCTGATCGCCATCGGCGGCAACGGCACGCTGTCCGGGGCGCAGGCATTGCATGTTGAAACCGGGTTCCCCATCGTCGGCCTTCCCGGGACGATCGACCGCGACATCTACGGCACCGAGGCGACCATCGGCTACGACACCGCCGTCAACACCGCGCTGGATGCCATCGACCGGATCCGCGACACCGCCTCGGCGATGGAACGCGTCTTCATCGTCGAGGTGATGGGTCGCCACTGCGGCGACATCGCCCTGATGGCGGGAGTCGCCGGTGGGGCGGAATCGGTCCTCGTGCCGGAGATCACCACCGATTTCGACGTTCTCATCCGGGAGATCCGCGACGGCTTCGCGTCCGGCAAGCGCACGAATCTGATGGTGGTGGCGGAGGGGGATGACTGCGGCGGGGCATTGCAGCTTCAGAAGGAACTGGAGGAACGGGCAGGCCTGAAGTCATGGGTCTGCATCCTCGGTCACACGCAGCGCGGCGGACGGCCCACGGCGGCGGACCGGTTTCTGGCCACGGCACTGGGCGTCTCCGCTGTGGAGGCGCTGTTGGCCGGCCGAACGGGGATCATGGTCGGCTGGGGCAATGATCGCGTGGTGGAAGTACCGCTCGCCGACGTCGTCAGCAACAAGCGCCCGTTCAATCCGCTGCATAATGAGTTCCTGACGACTTTGCTGTAGTCGTCGGCGCCGCGGGAGTCACCAGCGATGAAAGCACTGTCTGCCATCGACGTTCAACCGGAACTGCCGGAGCGTCTTTCGGCGCTCCTGGAGATTGCCTACAACCTGCGCTGGTGCTGGCACCCGGAGGCGATCCAGTTGCTCCGCCGTCTCGATCCTGATCTGTGGGAGTCGACCGGACACAATCCGGTGTTGATGCTGGGTACGATCCAGCAGGAGCGCCTCGAGGCGATCGCCGCCGACGAGGGGCTCCTGGCCCAGATTGACCGCATCGCCACGCGGCTGCGGGAGTACCGCCATCAGACCACATGGTACGATAAGACTCATGGGAAGACCGATCGACCACGTGTCGCCTACTTCTCGGCGGAATTCGGGCTCACGGAGTGTTTGCCGATCTACTCGGGCGGACTGGGAGTTCTGGCCGGTGATCATCTCAAGGCCGCCAGCGAGCTGGGGATTCCCCTGGTCGGTGTCGGGCTGCTCTATCAGAAGGGATACTTCCAGCAATACCTGAACGCCGATGGCTGGCAGCAGGAAACCTATCCGGACAATGACTTTTACAATCTGCCGTTGCGTCCGCTGATTGGCCATGACGGCCGTGCCCTCAAGGTGGCGGTAGAGTTTCCCGGACGCCGCGTGCTGGCCCAGGTGTGGGAAGTGACGGTGGGGCGAACGCGGTTATTCCTCATGGACTGCAACGTCCCCGAGAATGCCAGCGATGACCGGATGATCACCGCCGAGTTGTACGGCGGCGACAGCGAGCGTCGCATCCAGCAGGAGATCGTCCTCGGCATGGGCGGCGTGCGGGCCCTGGCGACGCTGGGGTGGGAATCGCTGGTCTGTCATCTCAATGAGGGGCACAGTGCCTTCTCGGCGCTCGAACGCGTGCGCATGCTCATGCGCGACCACGGCATGACGACGTGCGAGGCGGTCGAGCTGGTGCGGAAGAGCACGATCTTCACGACGCACACCGCGGTACCCGCGGGGATCGATGAATTCCCCGAGCCGCTGGTGCGCACATACTTCAATGACTTCGCCGCCGGGATCGGCATTGACTGGCCGACCTTCATGTCCTTCGGCCGACTGCGTCCCGAAGATCGTGATTCGCCGTTCAATATGTTCGCACTGGCCGTCAATCTTTCCTATCGCGCCAACGGCGTTTCCCAGTTGCACGGGCAGGTGTCGCGCCGCCTGTGGCAGAGAGGGTGGCCGGAGTTGCCGATGGATGAAATCCCGATCGGGTCGGTGACCAATGGCATCCACACGCGCTCTTGGATTTCCTTGGAGATGTCGGAGCTCTACGATCGCTATCTCGGTCCGGCATGGGCCTCGCAGCCGGCCGATCAGACCATCTGGCGGAACATCGACCGGATTCCCGATGAGGAGCTCTGGCGCACGCATGAGCGCCGTCGCGAGCGTATGGTGGCCTTTGCCCGCCGTCGACTGGTTCGTCAACTGGAGCGGCGCGGCGCCTTGGACCATGAAATCCAGGCCGCCCGCGAGGCGCTTCAGCCCGATGCCCTGACGATCGGCTTCGCGCGCCGCTTCGCGACCTACAAGCGCGCGACCCTCCTGTTCCGCGATCGGGAACGCCTCAAACGTCTCGTGACCGGTAATGACCGACCGGTGCAGATCATCATCGCCGGGAAGGCCCACCCACGCGACCATCAGGGCAAGGAGTTGATCAAGGAGATCGTCCACTTCTCGCGGCACCCGGAGTTGCGCCGGCACATTGTCTTTCTGGAGGACTACGATCTCTCGTTGGCGCGCAATCTGGTTCAGGGGGTCGACGTGTGGTTGAACACGCCGCGCCGCCCCTTGGAGGCCTGCGGCACCAGCGGCATGAAGGCCGTGTTCAATGGCGGCCTCAACGCCAGCATCCTCGATGGCTGGTGGGATGAGGCCTACCACCGTGACTGCGGCTGGGCGATCGGCTCGGGTGAGATGTACTCCGACAGCGCCCTGCAGGACGAGGTGGAGGCCAATGCGCTCTATCATCTGCTCGAAGAGGAAGTCATTCCGCTGTTCTATGACCGCGGTCCCGATCACCTGCCGCGTGCCTGGATTGCCCGCATGAAGAACTCGATGCGGCGGTTGTGCCCGCAGTTCAACGCCAACCGCATGGTGCGCGAGTACACCGAACGGTTCTATCTGCCGGCGATCGAGGAGTACGAAGCGCTGGCGGCCGACCGCGAGGCGTTGCGCGCGTACTGCTCCTGGAAAGAGAAGATCCGGCAGAACTGGGACAGGGTGATGATCGTCGCCGTCGAGTCTCCCGACCATGGTCGCACGACGGTCGGCAAGCCGGTCACCGTCTCGGCGACCGTCGCCTTGGGGGCGCTCTCACCGGAGGACGTGCAGGTGCAGCTCTTCATCGGTCTGCTCGACGCCCAGGATGAGATCGGCGGGGCGGTCGCCATTCCGTTGGCGGAACGCCGTCCGGCCGGTGACGGACGCTGGGTCTTTACCGGCAGCACGACCTGCCCGCGCAGCGGCCGCCATGGCTACTCGCTGCGGGTGCTGCCCTCTCATGTACGCATGACACAGCCGTTCGAAACGCGCCTCATCCGCTGGCCGGCCCTGCAGCGGATCCGTCCCGACTGAGGTCGCCTCAGCAACCGAGTGAACTCGTGGCACCCGACCGCATGCTCTCGCGTGCGGTGAAAGCGATTCTCCGCAATTTCCTCATTGCCGCCGGCAGTCTTCCCCACCATCATCGGTCTTGCGCGTTTGCGGCGCCGGTTGGCAAGCGCCGGGATGGGAGGGACACTGTGAGGTACGGAAGACGCAGAAGACTGACGATCGGCATCGCATCAATCTGTGTGGCACTTGCCGTGGTGTTTGTTGCGGGCCCCGTGATGGGGCAGACGCCGAATCCTCCCGCCCCTGCCGTCATCGGCAGCGAGACGTTCCATCAGCGCCGCCTCGCGCTCCTCGATTCCCTGAAGGACGGCCTGGCGGTCCTCTGCTCCCAAGGAGAGATGACGGCGGATGGATACCGTGCCGTCGGCAACTTCTGGTACCTGACCGGCCGGGATGAACCGGGTGCCATACTGGTGCTGCAGCCCGGTACGCCGGAGGATGAGATCCTGCTTCTGAGACCGCGCGATCCCGAGTCGGAACAGTGGACCGGAGAGCGTCCGGCGCTCACTGAGTCGCTCCAGGTTGCCTGGAGCTTCGATCGTATCCGTCGCGTTGACCGGCTCGATGGAATCGTGCTGGCCCGGATGAAGCAGTCGCCGCGACTCCATCTGATCTCTTCATTGGTCCGCACCTCCGACCCGATTCCGCCCGACCTGGAGATGTACAGCCAAGTGGCCGCGCGCATTCCCGGAACGGAGATCACGAACTCATCGCGGTTCGTGGAGCGCATGCGCATGATCAAGTCCGACGCGGAGATCGCCGCCATCGAGAAGGCGATCGCGCTGACGCATCAGGGGATCACCGACGAGCTGGCGGCGGTCCATCCCGGCACAACTGAGTTGGCGCTCGATGGCGTGTTGGAGGAGTCGCTCAAGCGTCGCGGCGTGGAGCATCTGGCTTTTGAGCCGATCATCGGCACCGGTCCCGATGCCGCCATCGTGCACTACGGTAAACGGGAACGCGTGCTGGCCGCCGGGGACCTGCTCCTGATCGACTGCGGCGCCGAGTGGGACCACTATTGCTCTGACATCACACGGACTGTACCGGTCGATGGTTTCTTTACGCCGGAGCAGGCGGCGTTGTACGACATCGTTCTGGCGGCCCAGACTGCGGCCATCGCCGCGGTCCGGCCGGGTGTGACCCTGCGCCAGATCGACTCGACCGCACGCGCGGTGATTCGCCAATCGGGATATGTCGACCAGATGATCCACTTCACGGCGCACCATCTCGGCCTGGAGGTCCATGATGCCGCCGATGAAGCGCTGCCGTTGGCACCGGGGATGGTGATCGCCGTCGAGCCGGGGATCTACCTTCCCGACCGGAAGATCGGGGTGCGCATCGAGGACGATGTCCTCGTGACACCCGAGGGCAACCGCGTCCTTTCGGCGGCGATCCCGCGTGAGCGGGCCGCGGTTGAATCATGGCTGGCGGCGGTGAGAAAGTAGGGTGGCAACCATGAGAATGCGAGAATATCGCTGGCCAGTTCGGCAGGAAGATAATCCGGACCTCGTTGAGCTGGCACGCCGCCGGGACGCACTTGCAGAGAAATGGGAGGATCTGAACCGCCGCGTTCTGCAATTGGAGATACCGAAGGTGTGCATCTGGCGCGTCCCCAAAGTACTAAGGCAGCTCGGTCCGGAGTTGAAGTCGATGGAACAGGAATGGGCCGACTGGGATCAGGACGCGAGAATGTTCTGTATCGATCCCAAACTGAAGATACCCCCCGAGAACGATGGTCCTTCGGTCACCCTGCACATCACCGCCGAGTTCCGCAGTTGGATTGACCGCATGTTTCAGAACATGCGTCTCCTCGACAGCATCTATGGTCACAAGTTGGACAGGTATCGTGACCAGCGCAATCTCGTCTTATCGTGGGGGGGCATTCTGGTTGGATTCATCGGCGCAGTGCTTTCTCTATTTTCAGTCTGGTACGCCCTCGTCAACAAATAGGTGTGCACGCGGGTTCTCCGCATCGACCTGAGTCGACCGCGGACAGGGGGCTTTCAGCCCCCTGATGGTGGGTGCAAAGCACCCACCCTATCATCTGTCCTCGATGGGCATGCTCGCTACGCCGCGCGCAGTGATTCGACGATGTTGGCGCGGGCGGCGCGTACAGCGGGGAGGAAACCGCCGCAGAGACCCATGGCAACGGCGAAGATCAGCGACCCCAGGATAATCTGCGGGGAAACGGCAAAACCGAATGCGAGCTCGGAGAGTGTATCCCAATTGGTGGTCGAGATTCGCACGAGCGACATCAGGGAGGCGGCCACCAGGCCGATGCCGGCGCCGATCAACGACAGCCAGAGCGACTCGATGAGGAAGACCAGCATCACGGCCCGGCGGGAGAAGCCGATGGCGCGCAAGGTGCCGATCTCCACCGTGCGGTTGGCGACCGTGGCGTACATCGTGATCATGGCGCCGACCATGGCGCCGAAGGCGAAAATGATCGAGATCACGGTCCCGATGACCCGGATGAAGGTCGCCGTGGCGCGCGACTGATCGGCATAGTAGTCGAGCTCCCGCTTGACATCGATGGTCAGACGCGGATCGCTCTCCAATCGCTCCTTGAACTTCTGGAATTCGGCGGGATCGCGCAGTTTCACGGTCATCGACGAGAGAATCGGCCGACGGAACGACTGCTGCACCTGCTCGACATCGCCCCAGAGCTCCGAATCAAACCCGGCCCCGCCGGCGTCGAACGTACCCACCACATTCCACTCACGACCGGCAAAGGTCACATGCTCACCCAGTCCGCAACCGCGGAAATTGGCGGCGACGGCGCTGCCGGCGATCACCTCCGAGGTCCCCGGCGTGAACATGCGGCCGGACGTGAGCTTCACGTTGGGACGCAACGGAAAGGCAGCGGGCACGGTTCCGCGAATGACGACATTGGCCGGCTCGCCGTTCTTACGCTTGTCGATGTTGATGAGCACAACGATTTCGCCGGCGGCGACCGGCGCGCCATCGCCCCCCAGCAGAATCTCTGGCTGGGTCTTGACGATCGCCCCCTGCTCCCGTGAGAGCAACGAAACGGTCTCGGTGCTGGCCGCGGCGCGCACGACGATGGCGTTGTCCGCCGAACCGGTTGCCACCAACGTCTTCTCCAAGCCATGGGCCAGCATCATCACCGCCGCAAAGACGAATACGACCAAGCTCAGCCCGGAAACAGTCAGTGTCGTCGTCAGCTTGCGGACGGCGAGATTGCGCAGTGTATATCCGAGAATCAGTCCCATGAGATCACCCGTCATCCAATCCGGCGCAGGCCGTTGACAATTGAGACGCTGATCGCCCGCCAGGCCGGGAACGCCGCGGCCAGGCCACCGACCAGAAGCGCGATCACCGCAGCCATCGGGTAAGTCTGTGGGTCCACCAAGAACGCCGGGAACCACGCCTGCAGGGCGGCCCCGACGCCGCCGACGACCGGGAACAGAATCACGATGCCAAGAGCGGCCCCGAGCACCGACATCAGAAGCGATTCGCCGGCGATCAACCCCAGGAGGTGTCCGGAGCGAAAGCCGAGGGTCTTGAGCACGGCGTATTCGGCGATCCGCTCCCGCGCCGTCATGGCCATGGTGTTGGCGGCCACCAGCAGGATGATGCCGATCACGAGGAAGGAGATCACCTTCAGCGAGAAGACAATCGTGCCGGCCATGGCGACGTAACTTTGCTGGAAGGCGGCCTCGGTCTCGGTGAGAGTCTCGTCGGGGGAGTTGTCAAACTCGCGGTCGACCGCCGCGGAGATCGCCGCCGCGCGGGAGGGATCACTGATCTTGATCACCCACCAACCGACCCGCCCGGCGCGCGCCGGCCATTCTTGCTGCATGCGTTGGTCAATGCAGTTCCAGTTTAACAGAAACTGGGAGACGTCGGTGGAGGGATTGCGCCCCGTATAGATGCCGCGGATGACAAAGTCCCAGTCGCCGGGATAGATCATCCCCTGCAGGCGGATAACGTCGCCGATCTTCCAGCCGAAGCGTTTCATCGTCGCCTCGCCGACGATGACGGCATTGCGCTCGGAGGCGAAGGCCGCCAAGGCCGCGGAATCGACGATGAACTCGGGGTAGAACCGGAAAGACTCCACGCTTTCGAGCGCAATCTGTGCGAAGAAATTCTTGGGATCCTTGTAGATCCCGCCGAACCAACTCCCGGAGGTCACGGCCGCGACCCCGGGGATGCGTTCGATCTTGGGCTTCTGTGCCACCGGGAGATCGAAGGTGATCGAGATGCGGCTGCGGCAGATCAAACGATCGGGCGCGGCCTGCGCCACACCGGCGTACCAGGCCCCAATCACCGCACGCAGTAATCCGAACGCCATGATCGCGATGGCAATGCCCAAGACGGTCAGGGCCGTGCGCAGCTTGTGGCGCAGGGCGTTCTTGTAGATCAGCCGGAGTACATGCATGGTGTCGCCTACACCAATTCGCCTTTGTCCAGGTGGCGCTGCACATGGGCGCGTTCCGCCGCTCTGGGATCGTGCGTCACCATCAGGATCGTCTTCTTGTACTCGGCATTGAGCCGCACCAGCAAGTCGAGCACCTCGGCGGCCGACTGTTTGTCCAGATCGCCGGTTGGTTCGTCGGCGACCACGACGGTGGGATCGGTCACAATCGCCCGCGCGATCGCCACACGCTGCTCCTGTCCACCCGACAGTTGACGGGGATAGTGCTGCATGCGGTCCCTCAATCCGACCATCTCAAGCGCGGTCTCCACATGCGCCCGCCGCTCCGCAGAGGAGAGCTTGGTGAGAAGCAACGGCAGTTCGACATTGCCGAAGGCGGTCAACACCGGCAGAAGGTTGTAGAACTGGAAGACAAAACCGATGTGCCGGGCGCGCCACTTGGCCATCTGTGATTCGTTCAATTGTGACAGATCGGTGCCGGCGACGACGATTTGGCCGTCATCGGGCCGGTCGATTCCGGCGATCAGGTTGAGCAGCGTGGTCTTTCCCGATCCGGAGGGACCCATCAGAGCGACGAATTCCCCTTCGGGCACGGTCAGTGACAACTGGGTCAGGACCGGGACTTCGACTTTGTCTCGATAGTAACTCTTGCGTACGTCTTTGACCTCGACAATGGGCTCAGCCATATCCGCCTATCCCCGCCTCACTGTTTGATTGTCACCCGATCACCGTCCTGCAGCTTCTCCGGGACGGTCGCCACGATAACATCCCCGGCGTTCACGCCGCTTCTGATTTCCAGCGTGCCCCCGAACATTTGCCCTGTCTCAACCGCCGCCGCAAAGGCCTGCCCGCCGCGGACTGTGAACACAACCGAACGGTTTCCCCGCTGAACGACGGCGGCCCGGGGTACGGCCAGCACCGTGGTCGTCGACACCTCCTCAGCGGAAGAACGGGCGGGCAGGAAATTCACCTTGGCGCTCATCTCCGGCAATACGCGCCCGTCGATCTGATCAAAGGCGATCTTCGTCAGCACGGTCGCCTTGGAGCGGTCGGCAGTCGGGACGATCTTCTCCACCCGTCCCCGGTACGGCTCGGCGGGGAGGGCATCGAGCGTGATCAAGCAGGGTTGCCCGAGGGTGATTTGTCGAATGTTCGACTCCGAGACGTCGGCCTCCACCTGCAACGACGTCATGTCCGCGAGGGTGACAACCGCCCCGCGCGAGGACGCCGATGAGGCGAAGGGCGCGACCACTTCGCCGACGTCGGCGTGCTTCGACAGCACAGTGCCATCGAAGGGCGCGCGGATGTACGTGTTCTCAACCTGCACCGCCGCATAATCGGCCGCGGCCTGCGCGGATGCTATCGCGGCCTGCGCGGCGGCGACTCCGGCTTTGGCGGTCTCGAACCGCGCCTGTGCATTGTCGAAGTCCGACTGCGCCACCAGGTTCTTTGTGTACAGCTCTTGGACGCGTTCGAAGTTCAGTCTGGCCTCGTGTTCGACCGCCTGCGCCTGTTCGAGATTGGCCCGGGCTTCATTGACTCCGGCGCGTGCCGCCGCCAGCGAGGCGGTCACATCCGTTGCTTCCAACTGTGCGATGACCTGACCGGCCTTGACCTGGTCCCCCTCGACTACATTGAGCCGCTCCAGCCGCCCGGTCCCCTTGGAGGCCACGGCGGCCTTGCGCTGAGCCACCACATATCCGGTCGCCGTGAGAAGCGATTGAGCCGATGCCGGAGCCAGGCGCGAGACCGTCGTCGTCTGAACCTCGACGGCCGATCGGCGCGTGACCCAGAACACGGCCACGACAGCCACGGCGGCCGCGAGGATGATCAACCAGAGCCACCGCGATCGTCCACGGCGCGCAGGGGCTGTCTGTGGAGTCGTCGGATCATCACGACGGATTCGCAATCGTGACAGATCGGATTTCGCCGGTTCGTCATTCATGAAGTCGGGACGCTCACTTGTGCGAGCGCCCCACAGAAGCTACGAATATACTCAAGCTACTATCTAATACCGCGCGCAAAGACAGCTGTTCTTATCACTTTGACGCCCGATCCCCACAGTCGCTCGATCGCCGCAACTGTCTGTCGGATGGCGTGTTACGCCCGACGATGGGCCACGAGCACACAGGTGTCACCTTGGTCAGCGGCTGTCCAGGGCTTTGAATTCACCGGAGACTTCGAAGACGACGGGATACCCGGAGGCCTCAGAGACAATCTTCTGCTGCGTGCTGTCGTTGCGCTGCGCCATGTAGATCATGATGCACGATTGATCGTCCTGCGCGCCCATGGCCGTGCCGACCACGCCGGGAAGTGTCAGCCAGACATCGGCGTGCTGCGCTAGGACTTCCTCAATGGTCGGCTTGGGCATGGCGGTCTGGGCGCGTTCGCTTTCTTCGGGGACACACCTCCCCATCATCGCCAAGATACAGCCCACAGTCAACATCAGCAGGTAGATTCGGACTGAGCCCATGTCGGCCGATCCTCCGTGTTTGTCATGGTCAGATTACCACGGTGATCTCCAATAGAAAAGCGGGAATCCGGTCGAATTCCCGCTTCTCGGAGTTCGGGGCGGTCGGCTCAATTGCTGCAGATCGTGGCATTGAAGCGCTGCAGGATCGGGCCGATCGGGGAGCAGATGCTGGTTCCGTCTCTGGTCCCGGCAAACAGGAGACCCACCGGGTTGTTCCCCGAGCTGGTCACAACCAACGAGCCGGAGTCGCCCGATTTGGACATCTTCTTTGAGGTCACAAACTGGCCCACGAACTTGGCGGTGCCGCCGGAATATCCGACATTTCCCGTCCAGTTGATCGCGGTGATCGTTCCGGAGGTCAGCGAGGTCGTGCGGCCGACTTTCTTGATCGCCAGGCCGACTGTGGGTGAAACGACGGTCGCGCTGGGGAAGCCATAGTACGCCGACGGGGTTGCGCAGGTCACATCGGAGATGGAGTAGAGCGCGATGGCCGCATCCATGGTGTTGTTGGCGCCGCCGAACTTGATCGGCTCGAAATCGGAGAGGTCGGCGACCTTGTCGGCGGGCTTGTTGGTGCAGATCGGCTTGGCATCGTAGCGGCCGGGCTGGTAAATGTCCTCCCCGATCGACGCCGCATTCTCGCGTGCTAGGACATGGTTGTTGCTCAACATGTACTTCTGGCCGCCCTTGTACACCACGCAGCCGATGGTTCCGGCCACGCACTCGTTGGCGTTGCCGGTCGAGACGCCGATTGGGACCGGACGATAGCGCCCGGTCAGGGCGAAGGCGCGGAATTCGCCGGATTCCTCGATTTCGACCGGGAGGCCGTCGAGCGTGGACGGGATTCCGGACACACCGGCGTGTTTGGTGTAGACCTTCACCGCCAGGTTGCCATCGGTTCCGATTCCGACCGCGGTGGCGACCACACCGTCCAGATCCAGAAGCCGGTCGGTGTGTTTGTTCTGAATGCCGACCGCGCGGACGATGTTCAACTCCTGATCCGGACGCAGCTTGAGCAGGGTGATGTTATCGGTGGGGGCGGTGATCGAGGACTGATCGGTCGAGCAACCGACCCACAACAGCGCCGAGGCCGCCACCAACACGACAACGGCGGCGAAGAGGCGTGAACCAAAGAGGTTTCTTGGCACGGTAAGGGCTCCTTCGATAGGTCTGGATAAACACCTTCTCCCCATGCCCCGCGTGTGCGGAGATGGGACTCAACCCACGGACTTCAGGGAATACCCAACACAGCGCGAATCCGATCGGTCATCGACACCTCCGTTTTGGGGTCCTGCCGGGGCCGGCGAGAGCCCTCCCGGTCCGTTACTCCTTGCCAGAAGTCTCCTGCGGCTTTAAAGTGCGACCATACGGAACACTTGGGGATCACAAATCCCCGCGAGATTGCCCGGCTTGCGAACTCTGTTCAACACGACCAAGACTGCACAACGGCAGGCACAACAAACCCAAATTGCAGCATTTCACCGGGCTGTCAAGCGGTTTCATGCTGGACTGTCGAGGTTGCAGGCAGGACCCGGCCTATCGGAGCACAACCATCTCGCGGGCGGCGGCATAGTCGCCGACGCTGGCGCGGTAGAAGTAGACGCCGGAGGGAACCGCGATCCCATTACGGTCGCGGCCATCCCAAGTGACGTTGACCCGTCCGGGATCGCCGATGCCGGAGAGCGCACGCACCGCCTGCCCGAGGACATTGTAGATCACCACCGACCAGTCCGATGGCTGTTTCAGGTCGAGGGGAATCACGGTCCCAGCATTGAAGGGGTTCGGGTAATTCTGGAGGACGGCAAAGTCTTTGGGTGGCGCGACGCCGGGGAGATTGGCCGACACCGTCGCACCATGGGTGTCGGACAGTTGAACTTCAGTCAACTTCAACTCCTGCGTGCCGGTGAGCGGAACAGTGAAGACTTCGTGCGTTCCGGCGGCGATCGTGCCGGGACGGACGATGTTGGGAGAGATCAGGACGCGGAATTCGCCATCATGAACCGCCGAGCGGATTTGCATCCCATCGTTGCCGACGGCGAGAACCGGCTTGCGCGTCGGGAGATTGTCGCCACGAAAGACAAACAGCGCCGCTCCGAGATCGACGGGGGAGGTGATGGAGACGCGCAGCATGTCGCTTTCGACCTTGGATGTGACTTCCGCGCTGTGGGTGTAGGGGGAGAGCTTCGGGCCTACCGGTGGCAATTCATCACCAGTGACAATGGACAGCAGGAACCATAAGTCGGCCGCGGTTCCAGGTTGGCCATCGCAGTTGATGTCTGAGTTTGAGAGTGCACAGTCCTCAAGGCCAGGCTTGAACACCCCGGGGCCGTAGATGAGGTAATTCTGGAGCTTGATGAAGTCACCGATTTCGTAGCAGACGTGGTTGAGGTTGATGTCTCCGATGCTGTAACCCTGACAGTTCGAAGTGATGGCGCCGCAATCGGGCGCAGGCCATGACTGCCAATACCGTTGGACCCAGACAGTTCGTGTCGTCGAGTTTCCGTCGTAATCGTAACACCCAATCGTAATGGAGTATTTCTTGTCAAGATCGAGGTCGCTGGCCATGATCGCCCAGTCGGCTGCGGGGTCCACACAACGAAAGTAGTTGGTTGCCCAATAGTAGTAATCGGACTGGGTGGATGTGTAGACGTCGTACAGGTTGCTTAACCCGGCTGCGTTCTGGCTCTCAGTGTGCGTTTGCTCACCTGAGAGGTAGAAGAAGTAGAAGCCAAAGATGTCCAACAGGACCGGATTCCAACTCCACTCGTCTCTGACATCCAGAGTCATCCACAGGATCCCGGCCTTGTGACCGCTCCAAGACGGAAGTACGTCATGCGCGTGGACGCGCAGGTCAAAGTTGCCGGGAACGATCCAGGGGAAATCGTAGGAACCGTCCCCACCGGTCTCGATCGGAACGCCGTACTCCTCATAGGGCACTATGCTCTCGATCACGGGGTTGTCGTTGTCCTGCCATGGGCAGAGGGACATCAACGGATTCACACGGAACCATTGCTTGTAGTAGAGGTCGTACCAGATTTCCTCGAAGTGGAGATGGTCGTGAGCGAGATCTTGGACGCGACACATCGGAAGATGCACAGGGAAGCATCGCTGCCCGTATGCGTCATAGTACGGCGCAGAAGCACTTGGATTCCACACGAGCCGGTCATTCGGGAAAACCTGGATATTCATTATGTGTACGTATCGATAGACCGCGATTGTTCCGTCGGGAAACAGGATCTTCGTGCGTAGCCAGTTATCGGCAGAGGAGACGGCGTCGACGTAGACGTTGGAGCCGTGGACCGGAGAGTAGATCGGCCAATTTGCGGGCCAGGCAATGTCCACCCCTCCGTGGAAGTGGTCAGGAGATTCCCTGAACTCCCCAAGCAATGACGTGACAATGGGCTGAAAGGAACCGCATCCAATGGTGCCTGACGGTTGCTCAGTCGGCCACCGATGTGTAACGTAGTAGGTGGGGTTGGGATCGGCTACGCACACGACCGTGGGGGCCGAGTTCCCCGTGCGATTCGACGTCAGTAGTAATGCCACAAGACGGGCGATGAACTTGAGCCTCTTGCCCAGACATGGAATCGGCATTATGGCACCCCTGTGTGGCACGGCAGATTCAATTCCCCCTCGAACTCTCGCGAACGGTCATGGCCATGTGTTCTGTTTGAATGACGATGCTCGAATCACGCGCCACAGGCGCAAGGGCGTATGCCCCGGTGGGGCGTGGCAGGCTTGGCAGCGCAAGCGGAGGCCGCAAAGCGCCCTCTTTGGTCCAGACAAGGAGGTTCGCATCATCCTCTGGCCCCACAATCACAGCGATAGCGCACCCCGTTTCCGTAACCTTGATTCCCTCGCCTAACCAGCACCCCATCCTCTCCAGCGTGAGGGAATCCTCCCAAATCCGGTGGCCCGCGAAGTCCCACATTGAGATGCGTCGTCCACGCGAGATCGTCACGAGGGGAGGATCACCGTTCGAAAACGTGACGCAATATGGGAGCCAGCGTCCAAGGTGAATCGTGCCCGCGACCTTTCCCGTCCGGTCGAGGACAACGACACGAGAGTTCGCCCAAGTCATCGGAACTGCCGACACCATCGGGACGGGATTCGGAATGGAGTCGCGTCGGTCCTGCATCGGGCGGCCATCCGGCCCTGTGGGGACCATCAAGCGGCGGGGTGCGGGGAACGAATCAGCGGGGACGGGGACTGCGGAAGCCGGAGCCGGTACCCAGGGATCTGTGCCGCCGAAGGCGACATATCGGCCGCTGTCCGCGATTGCGATGCTGATGCCTGCAAACGAATCTGGGAATCTTATGTGGCCCAGCAGTTCGCCTCGCACCGACACCAATGCGAAACCAGCCACGTCGGTGAAGCCGAAAACCGACCCGTCACGCGACAGGAGGACACCCCCAAGTGCGGCCTCAGGAGCGGTGAAGACGGGCGTGAGCCCGACGTCCATGTTGTAGATCTGCAGCCCCGGCCCTCCGCAATAGAACGTGGCGAAGGCCGGCGCCACGGGAGACAGAGTGGCGCTATAGCTGTAGCGCCCCTCCCAAATCACGGCGCCCGAGGAATCCAGGAACTTGGCGTCATAGGTGTCTTCCGCCTTCTCTTCGTTGACGCCAACCGTCTCCAGCGCCCAACGCCCGTCGGCGGTCTCCTGGCGTTGGACCCATTGGGCGCGCTCGCCCCAGTTCCCCTGGATCTTCTTCTCGCGGATCGACGCGATGTAGTAGGTGAGCTTGCCTTTCGGGTGTGTGCCGCAGATGCCGGTTTGGAAGGCACAGGCGGTCAACAGGCAGGCGGCAATCCCGACCATGGCCCCTTTCATAGCAACTGCCTTTCCGGCCTCAGTTGTGAGCATACACGCTCCCTTCGGCGATATTCAGTTTTTGCCACGCACGCGGCCGTACAATGCCGGGTGACCGATCCGTTGTCAAGAGGAATTCAATACTGTGAACCGAGTTGTCGGAGGGACTCCGGCGAGTCAGTCGAGCCGTTCACGAACCGCCCCTGCATCACGAAACAGGCCGTGCGTGAAACGAACCCCACGGGTCTGAAGACCCGTGGCACAACAGATACCCAGAATCAGCAGGAGAGGTGGCGAGTCATATCGGTGCGTGTCGGTCGACCGCGCACTCATCCCGCGAGGTCGCGCGTGTCAGAGCCCGATGCCGGTTTCGGTGGGACAGAGACCTGTTCGGCCAATCGGAACCGCAAGAAGCGGAACTTGATCGAGACCATGACCCCGCGCACCACCCAGTCGGCCAGCATCGTCCACCAAACGCCCACCAGGCCGTATCCCAGCGTATACCCGAACACATACGAGAGCGGGAGCCGCACCAGCCACCCGCCGACGATCGGGGACGACATGAACGAATCGGAACACAGCCATGGAGCCGTCGGTGGGAAGCACTTTCACGCGGATCCAATCAGTGCCGACTGCGTCGATGAAGACGGGCTGCATAGGGCAATATATAGGACTGTCGGCCGGAACAGCGATGTCGACGCCGCCGTGGAAGTGGTTGGTGCGGTATTCCCCGTGGGTCGCCGATACAACGGGCTGAGTGATGCCACATCCGAGGTGGTCCAGCAAAGGGTCCTCGGTTGGCCACCTGTGCTCGTAGAACCAGGCATAAGGGTCCAGAGTGCACATGCTGGTCACTCCGGGGGCCCCTGCTTCGCTCTTCGCCACGACCACGGCGCAAAAGGCCAACGGGATGAGGACACGGCAAGGCCAAACCGGTATCGTCATATCCGAAATCTCCTTCAGCGTGCATGACCTGAAGTGGTCAACGCGGCGCCATTGTCAGCCGCAAGGTCACGGCCTCTGTTCCTGTCTGCAATATGACCGTTGTTTCGTCGGCTCCCGGAAGGAGCGAGCAGCCTCTCGAGACATCAACTTCCTCAGGTAGAGGGGACTGGCTTTCCAGCAGGCCATCACTTCCCCACACGGACAGCGTAGCGCCCCCCTCCGTACGCCGTGTGACCGCCAACAGGCGATGAGAGGGGAGAACGTAGAGCACAGCCACATTGACCCAGGAAGCTCCGCTAAAGGTCGTGGAGTCCTCCCAGATGGGCTTCCCCGTCAAGCTCCAAAGCGAGAGATTGTCATCGCCCAATGCGGCCACATCGGGGGACTTGCCCGCGGACAGAGCTACCCTGCGAGGCATGGCCCGGCCAGACAGAGGGATTTGGTCGACGATTCCACCTATTGTATCCAGCAGTACGATGCGTGGGTTGGACCACGTGACCGCCATGGGTCTGTAGTCAGGTGGTGGTTCACTCGCGCCTGATCCTTGCGACATACCACGCAGGGTATCTCCCGGCCGAGTAACTGGTTCTATGTGCTTGACCTTGAACGGAAAGTCCCCTGTATCCGGCGCGGGGGTGGACGAGGCCGCTCGAACGGGGACACCCGGGTCGCATCCTCCAAACACGACGTACCGCCCATGATCCGCCACAGCCATGCTCAGCGTGTGAAGCGACTCTGGCACGGCAATCCGATGCAGCGCTTCCCCTCGCAGGGACACCGTCGTGATGGCACTTTCCGTCCTGATCCCAAAAACGCTACCGTCACGAGAGAAACTTATCGCCACTTCTGCGGGGGGCGGCACACTGAAAAGCGGCCCGGGGCCGACTTCTGGATTGTAGATCTCGAGGCCGCCGAGTTCACTTGACGTTGCCGCGAATGCGGGTGCGAGTGGCGACAGATGGGCCTCACTCCCGACACGCCCCTCCCACACGGAGGAGCCCGTGGAATCGACCACTTTGGCATCCGCAAGTCCTTCGTCACTCCCCCCCAACTCCACTGTCTCCAGCGCCCAACGCCCGTCGGCGGTCTCTTGGCGTTGGACCCATTGGGTGCGTTCGCCCCAGTTGCCCTGGATCTTCTTCTCGCGGATCGAGGCGATGTAGTAGGTGAGCTTGCCTTTCGGGTCTGTGCCGCAGATGCCGGTGTGGAAGGCACAGGCGGAGAGCAGGCAAACGGCCAAGCAAACAGCCACGCACCTGACGATGCGCTTCAATGCGTCCTGACTTGCGAGCATACCAGCTCCCTTCGGCGATATTCAGTTTTTGCCACGCACGCTGGCATGAG
>JBFMGX010000029.1 GCA_040752595.1 Candidatus Zixiibacteriota bacterium | reverse complement strand
AGACGAGTATACGGTGCCGCTGGGAAAGGCCGACATCAAGCGTCAGGGGAAGACCATCACCGTCGTCTGCTACCAATTGATGGTGCATCGCGCCCTCGAGGCGGCCGATATCCTCTCCCGGGAGGGAATCGAGCTGGAAGTGATCGATCTGCGCACGCTGTTGCCGTGGGACAGAGAGATGGTTCTGTCATCGGTGCGCAAGACCGGCAAGGCGTTGATCGTGCACGAGTCACCCAAGACCGGCGGTGTCGGCGGCGAGATCGCCGCGACGATCGTGGAGGAAGCGTTCGATGATCTCGATGCGCCCGTCGCGCGTCTCGCGGCGCCCGATGTCCCTCCGGTTCCCTTCGCACCGCCGATGGAGAAGTTCTTCATGCCCGACGCGGCGAAGATCGCCGCTCGCTGCCGACAACTGGCGGCGTATTAAGCCCCGAAGGGGCGATAGATGTTGGCCCACGGTGCAAGCCGTGGGGACGAAACGCGAAAACACATCACCGGGGATTCTCCGATGCCATACCCGATCGTCGTGCCCCAAATGGGCGAAAGCGTGGTCGAAGGAACCGTCGGCCGCTGGCTCAAGGCCGAAGGTGAACCGATCCTCAAGGATGAAACCGTCGTCGAGATCATGACCGACAAGGTCAACGTCGAGATCCCGGCCATTGAGAAGGGAACCCTCGGCAAGATTCTCGTCCCCGAGGGAACAGTCGTCTCGATCGGCACCGAGATCGGAGTCATTCTCGGCGCCGGAGAATCGCTCCCCAGCGGTTATGGAACCACAGCGCCGCGACCTGCCGTAGCGGCCGCCATTGCCGCACCGGTTGTCGCCGACGACTCGGGGGATGGTGATTCCGCCCGACGCTCCTCGCCGGTGGTACGCCGCCTGCTCCGCGAGCACAACCTGCGCCTGGAGGACATTCCGGCCAGCGGCGCCGGTGGACGCGTCACAAAGGAAGATGTCTTGAACTACGTGCGCGCCCGTCAGACAGCGCCGTCCGCTCCAAGACCAACGACCGAGAAACCCCGGTCCGTACTGACCGTTCCCACCGCCCACGGCGAGGAGACGATCGAACGTCAGCCGCTGGCCGGGGTGCGCAAGCTGATCGCCGACCACATGATCAAGAGCCAGCAGACTTCCGCCCATGTGATGACGATGGATGAGATCGACCTCACCCTTCTGGTCTCGGCCCGTGAGGCGCGCAAGGAGGACTGGAATCATCTGGCCGGTGCCAATGTCACCTACATGCCGTTTTTCGTCAAATCGGCGGTCGCCGCACTGAAGGAGTTCCCGGCGGTCAATGCGTCGATCGAGGGGAATGAGATTCTCTATCGGAAATACTATCACATCGGCGTCGCCGTCGCCCGTGATGAGGGACTGATCGTCCCCGTTGTCCGCTTCGCCGACCAGAAATCGATCATCCAGATCGCCCGTGAAATCGCCGACCTCTCCGAGCGCGCCCGGCGCGAGCAACTGGTCCCCGATGAGGTCACCGGCTCCACCTTCACGCTCACCAATGCCGGCATGTATGGCGCCCTGGCCTCCACCCCGGTGATCAACCAGCCCGAGGTCGCCATTCTGGGGATGCACAAGATCCAGAAGCGTCCGGTGGTGCGCGACGGCCAGATTGTCATCCGCGACATGATGTACGTGACGCTGTCCTTCGATCATCGTCTGATCGACGGTCATGTCGCCGTGCAGTTCCTCCGTCGCCTCTGCGAACGTCTGGAGGACCCCTACGAGCAATTGCTCACCATCGGCTGATGTCATACCGTCACGGTTGACCCGTAGGGGCGCCATTCATGGTGCCCGTCGCTGAGGGCGTGATGAATCACGCCCCTACACAAAACCTCCGCCGACGGCCGGCATCGGGATTCCATTCAGTCGATTGGGGTCTTCTCCCATACCGTGAGGCCCACGAACGCCAACTGGCCGCGCTCGCCGACCGTCTGGCCGGCCGGATCGACGACACTATCTTCCTCGTTGAACACCCGCACGTTTACACCTGCGGGCGCGGCACGGACGTGAGCGGTCTGAAGCTGTCGGACGGAATCGCGATTGTCCCCGTCGAACGCGGCGGCGGGATCACGTATCACGGACCCGGTCAACTGGTCGCCTATCCGATCATGGACGTACGCGCCCAGACCGGCGACCTGCACCGCTTCCTCCGCTGGTTGGAGGACGTGATCATCCATACAATCGCGCACTGGGGATTGGTGGGTGAACACAACCCCGACTACACGGGCGTCTGGGTCGCCGGCCGCAAGATCGCCTCGATCGGCATCGCCGTCCGCCAGTGGATTTCCTACCACGGTGTGGCGCTGAATGTCTCCACTGACCTCACCCGTTTCTCCGCCATTCACCCCTGTGGTCTTCCCCCCGAGACCATGACCTCGATGGAGCAACTGACCGGCCGCACGATCTCCCTCGACGAGGTGAAGTCGAACCTCATCAGGGGGCTGTATTCAGCGTCATTTCGACAATAGTGTGTAGGTCAGGAGCCCCGCGCTCCTGACACATCCCCCCCGCCGACAGTCTGCGCGGTCAGGTACGCCGCATGACTTCGGGAGACCGAGTGTAGCAATAACCCCCATAGCAGGAACGCCAACAGCAGCGGATGGTACAACCAGAGCACTTCCACCAGTAGCTGCGTCGGCGGTCGGGTTGGCAGCGGCGGGTGCAGCAGCAGGGCAAAGAGCGCCAGAAGAAACGGGAACGCGGCCAGATGGGCGTTCCGCTTCAGCGCGTAGAATGCCGCGGGCAACAGCATAATGAACGAATAGGTCTTGAAACGAGGCATGACCAAGGCATAGGTGACGCAGAAGAGGTGCAGCGTCGCCAGATCGGCATCGCCCGCGGACACTGTCCGCAGTCGCCGCCACGATCGGATCGACACCCACAAAATGGCGATGACGGCCGCACCGTACAACAAGAAGAGCCCCGGCTGAGCCCACGGCATTGCGCTCGCAGGGAACACCTGTTCACCGAGATCCCGGATCAGCGCCAGAAGCGACGGGTTTCCATCCGTGCCGCGTTCATCGATCCGCCAGGCGGCGTCGACAAAACGCATGAACAACGATGGATCGGCGAAGTACGAGAGCGCCAGCAGACCCACAGAGGCGGCAACCGAGCCGACCAGAAATCGCCAGCGGCGTGGAGACGGTGAAAAGACCAGCAGCAACAGGAAGACGGCGGGTGTCAGCTTGAACGACGCCGCCAGTATGACAAGTGCACTGAAAGCCAGCAACCTCCCTCGCAGAAGCAAGACGATACCCGACCACAGCAGGAACTGCTCCAGGATGGAGATGTTGCCGGTCATCAGGTCCATGTAGATGGTTCCACTGAAGCCCAGCAGGAGTATCAGGACCATCGGCAATGGCGCTGCGTCGCGAAATAGATACCGGCGCCAGATGAAGATCAGACCGATCAGTGCCAGCACCTTCAGGCCCAACCAGACATAGTAGGCCACATCATATGGAAGCTCCGCCAACAGGCGAAAGGCGGTCAGGATCGGCGGTGGATAGACAAACGGCAGGAGAGGACAGGATGGTGCGAACTTCTGGATTTCCTGCGGATTATAGGGATCGACCCCGACCGGGTATCCCCGCGCCGCGTAGTAGTAGACGCGGAAATCCCACTGATAGCGATCCGGCCGGAGGGCGATGTTGGCGATCAGATAGACGGCAAAGAGGACAAGCAGCCCGACGGCGGCCGCGGTCAGTATCCGACGTCTGCCTCCCTGGTTCGATTCGGCCATGTCCGTGGTCCCCATCCGTAACCAGGAGGTCGTAGGCCGCGCCGACCGTCTCGCGAGTGGGCGACGATCAGATCAACGGAGCAGCAGTATCACGTCCCCTTGTGTGTCGTGTCGACCACTCCCCCGGGGAGTTTGTGGAGGTTGGCACCGTGCACCCGCTCGATCTCGGCGCGAATGTCCGCCCCGGGACGTCCCGCTGCGAGCTGAGAGTTCACCCAGTCGCGGATGCGGCGCGGTAGCTCCCCCGGGCAATTCAACAGCGGATTGGTGCAACCCGGCATCGGACAGGAGAATCCCGCGACGATCCAGGCATCCTCCACCGGAATCACGTCGTTCAGCACTGTCGGTGTCACGGCTGTTTGGGTCGCGGCAACTCCACCGACTTCCTGCCGTCCGATGAAGAAGCCGCCAATCCCTCCGGCCAGCAATCCTACCAGGAACAGCAACACCAGATTGGCCCGCGCACCGTTTGCAGCACCCATCTCGACCTCCTTGAGATCAGCCATCGCAAGACAAGAAGACTACTCCCTGTGGGAGTGCGCTCGTCCAGCGCGGTCGACTGGCCCGGCGACGCGAAATACGGCCTCGTCCGGGCGTCGCACGACCGAACACCACAGCGACGCATCATCGCGGGCGCCCCGAGAGCGTCCAACACAATGAGAAATCCGAGGTGTATTTTGGTTTCGGCATGTTGAATGCACTGGTCACAGCCCCTCACCCTGCCCTCTCCCCAGAGGGAAGAGGAGAAGTCTAACAGGTTGCCGAAAAACGCCGAAAATGTGGATCGGTCCCACCATTGTCATCCTGGGCGAAGCGAAGGATCTGCTGTTTCTCCCCACGAAGCCAACAGCAGATTCTTCGCCCCGCCAAAGAGCGGCGGGGCTCAGAATGACATGGATGGTCCTTCTTCAGCATCCTGCCAACCTCTCCCTCCGGGAGAGGTCGTCCGCCTCCGGCGGGCGGGTGAGGGCGTCTTCCTTTCGTTCATTCTACCGGATGCCCCAAGGCAACAACGTTCTCTCGACCCGCGTCACGCCATCAGCGTGTCGGTTTCGTCTCCGTATCATTCAGCCACAGAACCGGCGCCCCCGGCTCCAGTGCATAATAGAGCATCTGCGCATCGACCGGCGAGACGATCAACTCCAACGTCTTGCGGTGATCAAACGGATTGAGACGCGAGATCCATGTGCTCCAACGCTCGGCAAATGAACGATCCTCGGCCGCCCCCTCCGGGGTCATGATGCGCAACCCGAGGCTTTGCGTCAGCGTCACCTCAAATCGTCGTGGCATCACGCGACGGATCAGGTCCGGGTTCACGGAAGACACCTTGGCGATGACACCGATGACGGTGTCGTTGACCGCCTGCCCACCGGAGCGGACCTCCCGTCGCACCACGCTCTGCCATCCGGTCTTCAGCCGTTCGTTCCAGTTCCCCGCAAAACCGCGCACCTCGGCAGGATCGGCGACACGCAGTGAGCATTGCACGAGGGGAATATCACCGTAGCGGACGTATGCCTGTCCGGCCGCCGGATTCAGGATGACGTGGTAGACCGTGTCCCTGGCAAAACGCGCCCGCACCGCGGACACCGACAGGGAATCCGCGGCGCCGGCGATGTCGGGGCCACCCATGAGGAGGGCAGCCACCCCGACAATCAGGAGCCGATACACGGCCGTCACCACCTTCAAAAGATCACCACCGGTGTTCCGAGCCGAACCTTCGGATAGAGGTAGTCGATATCCGTGGACGCCATACGAACGCATCCGTGCGTCGCGGCGATCCCGATCAACCGCTCGTACAGCGTGCCATGGATGAAGAACCCATCCCCGAATCCAATGGCATAGTCACCCATGACGTTCGGATCCAGTCGCTCCTCAGAGTTCTTCGGCGGAACCGGCTCCCCTTCCTCGATGAACGCCCAGTCGGGCTTCCGCCACCAAGGGTCGGTCACACGCGAATCGACCGCAAAGATGCCGCGCGGCGTGTGGAATCGCCATTCCCGCCCGTTCACCGTGTCGACCAATTCGCCGCCGGTCCCGGTCGAGCACAAGGCGGTGTACAGGATGCTGTCGGCCGTGCGCCAGTACAGATGATTGGTATGTGTATCGATGACAATGTACGGCCCTTTGGTGACGGCGCGTACCTGGGCCCTGGCATTCTTCCGCGCGCGTGAGCGTTTGGCCGACTTGTCGACCGGCCCATTAGGCGGTGCCGTCAGCTTGCATTGCGCCTCCAAAGCCAGCGAATTCGGCGGCGGCGGTGGATCGATCCACACGAAATCCGGTCGCGCACTCAGGGCGGCGGCCAATGTCCCGCCCAGCCCCAGCACTACCACCAGTGCCGCCGACCACAACATCCCACGGCGTCTCAACATCATTCCGGCCATCCTTCGACATCACGCACAATCGTCACCCGGTCGCCGACGTGCATCTGCCGCATGAGCCGATCCATGTCCGGATTCGAAAGCGCCACACACCCTTCCGTCCAGTCACGACCCCGACCGCCCTCCCCATGAATCTCTATATTGCCGCCGATCCGGGCGCCACGCGGTATATTGCCCACCTTGCGGTTCTTCTCAAAGCGAAGACGATCGTATTCGTTGGGATAGTCCAGCACCAGGGCCTTGTAGTATCGGCTGCCCCGATCCCGGCACTGGGTCACTCTGTAGATCCCCTCCGGTGTGGCTCCATCGCCGGCGCGCAGCTTCGGCTGCCATGAGCGATAGCCGAATTCCACCGGAAAGTCCGTCACGATCCGGCCCTGCCGCAACAAATAGGCCCGCCGATCGGTCTTGACGACAACCAAGGCCGTGGAATCGGTGGCCCGAGACCATGCCACTGTTTCGTCAACCATATGTCGCCAGCGCGGTAGCTCCCGATCATCGACCCAGTTCTTGTCCTGACGTTCCCTCAGCACTGCCAGCGCCTCCCGCGCTTCGAGAACCGCCGCTTCGGCTTGCACCAGGGATTCCTGCTCAAACGACCGTTGCGCGGAGGCGACTCTCAACTCCGCCTCCGTCAATTCCCGCTGCAAAGGAATGCGCGCCAGGTGCTGGTCGATTCCGCGTTGCTGCGTCGACAGATCCTTCGCCAGTTCGGCGATCTCCCCACCCAGCTTCAGCCGTTGCGCCTCGCGGGCCTCGCGGGCGAGACGAATCGCCTGGCGCGCCGACTGCCCCGCCCGGATGAACAGCGATTCGGCCGGCGCAAAGTGCCGTTCAAAGAACCACTGCCGATTCTCCGTCGTGATCACCAGCCACGCCGAATCATACCGCGCCTTCGCCTCCTCCCAAACCATCGGCGCATCGACTTCGGCCCTCTCGCGACGGCATTCTTGAAGCGCGTCCCACGTTACGCGGGACAACTCGATGGGTGCCTTCTCGCACCCCCCAACCAACAGCATGCCGGCGATTCCCACCGGCCACCAGTACCGCCCCCTGCTCACGGTCCCCCTCGGCTGCACACGTTGCTCCGCTCTCTATTGTACGTTCCCGACATAGATGTCGTCACGAGAACCGGCCCCCCAAACCAACGGCCGTCGCGTCAGCCCCTACTGACGGACGGCCGTTTGCCGTTGTTCGTTGGTCCGACCGCGAGGGGTGGTTATCTCCTGCGGGCACCCTTCTTCGCCATCGCGGCTTCGAGTTGAGTCCGCATCGCGGCGCAACGGTCGCGAATCGTCTGGGCCTTGTTCTTCGCCGTGTCGAAGTCGTTGCGATCGAACCCCGCCTGGGCCTCGGTCATCATGCCTTGGAGGGCGGTCATATCCTGCTTCATCAACTCCAGCTCGGCCTTGGTGTCTTTGCCGACCGGCGCCTTGGCCAACAGGGCCACGGTCGAATCCAGCTCCACCCGGACTGCCGCCAGCATCTGGCGGGTCTCCTCACGCACCCGCGCCATCTCGGCTTCGGCCTTGGTCTTGGTCGTGGCCGCTAAACCCGCCGCCTTTTCATACAGCGCCTTGGACTTGCCATACGAGCGGAACAGCGAGAACCGGCCATCTTGTGCCGCCTTCTCGGCCTTGGCGGCCTGCAGCGTATCCTGCAGCATTTGCCAATCCTGAGGCGCGTACTTCGAGGCTTGCGACGCACTGGCCGCCTGCACGGCCTGCTCCGCGTTCGCCATCTCCATCTCCGGCGGCTTCGAGCATCCGGCCACAATCAAGGCCAGCGCCAAAGGCAACACCATCAATCGGAACGCCTTCTTCATTTCTCCTCCTCTTCGGGACCTCCCGAATTCGTGATCGACTTCAGTTTCCCGGCGCTCGTGGCGCCATCCCCTAACATTCTCAAATCTCGGCGAGCTATCCCAGCGCGTTTGCTCTTTGTGCTGCTCCTTTCCCGATGATTCCCTGCAGTCGGCACCTGCCCCAAAAAAACAGACCCGCCACACGAGCGAGCCTCTCCGAACCGGGTTGTCGTGGGTCGGTGGGTAGGGGGCCTTGGATTCATCGTTTCAGCGGCGGGCAACCCAGGGCCAAATCTGGTCGCTACGGGCCGTTGGCCGGCCGCTTTATGGAGCGGTTTGATACACAAGTCCTGCCAAATAGCAAGGGAAATTTCACCCCCCCTGGCAAAAGCCCCCGACGATACCCATTCGGGCCCGCCACATCGCCATAATCGCCTGATAGATATATTGTTGCACCGACAGCTTGACAACCAGACCCCGCCACTGTCCACGACGATTATTGCCGGCTTTCCGTGAACTTGCAAAGGAACCTTGCCACTGATCAGGAGTTTTCGCTACCATCCGTCGCCAACCACAAACCGAGGGCAAAACCCTCCGATTTCGGACCTTTCTCAACGGAATCAATGACCATGACCTCATCCTCTGACAGCGTTCCCCGCGATCTGGCCGACAAAGTCGCGGTCATCACCGGCGGCACCAAGGGAATCGGCCGCGCCGTGGCCCGTCGTCTGGCGGCGCGTGGCTGCCACGTCGTCGTCAACTACTTCCGTTCCCGCAACGCCGCCGCCGAGACCGTCGCCGAGCTCGAGGACCGCGGCGTCCGCGCCCTGGCCGTCCGCGGCAACATCGGCAACAAGGACTTTCATCCCAAGCTCTTTGCCGAAGTGAAAGAGGTCTTCGGCCAAGTCGACATCCTCGTCTCCAATGCCGCCCTGGGCCTGTTCGCCAACATCATGGACGTCGATGAGCGCGCCTGGGACCTCTCCTTGCACACCAACGCCGAAGCATTCCTCTTGTGCGTGCAACAGGTCGCGCCGATGATGCCGCCGGGCGGCAAGATCGTCGCGCTCTCGTCGCTCGGCTCCACCCGTTACATCCCCGGCTACTCCGCCATCGGCATCTCAAAGGCCGCGATCGAAACGCTCACCCGCTACCTCGCCCATGAACTGGCGCCCCGCCATATCAATGTCAACACCGTCTCCGGCGGCTTCATTGATACCGATGCCCTTAAGTCGTTTCCCAACTATGATGACATGATGCGCGAGGTTATTCATCGCACCCCGTTCGGACGCGTCGGCACGCCCGACGAGGTCGCCGACGTCGTCGTCTTCCTCTGCACCGACGCCGCCCGCTGGATCACCGGCCAGATCATCATCGTCGACGGCGGCTATTCTCTCACCTGAACGCTTCTGTGGGCGCGGTCTGTCGAAGATCCCGAGCGGAGCCGAGGGGCCGCCCCCGCCATTGTCTCTTGTGCCACGGGTCTTCAGACCCGTGCCGCCAGCCTTCTCGCGACGGGGATTCACGGGTCTAAAGACCCGTGGCACCGGGCTCTCGTGGCCCAGCCGAACTTGTAAGACCGGTTGTAGGCCCGGTCGGTGCCATGGGTCGGTCGAGCCTCGGCGGTGCCGAATTCATATTGACAATATGCACGGTCGCGCGTATTCTCATGCCAGCGTGCGTGGCAAAAACTGAATATCGCCGAAGGGAGCTGGTATGCTCGCAAGTCAGGACGCATTGAAGCGCATCGTCAGGTGCGTGGCTGTTTGCTTGGCCGTTTGCCTGCTCTCCGCTTGTGCCTTCCACACCGGCATCTGCGGCACAGACCCGAAAGGCAAGCTCACCTACTACATCGCCTCGATCCGCGAGAAGAAGATCCAGGGCAACTGGGGGGCGCGGGCAGCGCTGGCGGCCCGCCAGGAAACGATTAATGGTCGTTGGGCGCTGGAGACGGCGCCGGCCACGGATCAAGAGGACGGGCCCATAGATGCCGAGATGCGCGACTCGACGGGTGCTGTCGTCTGGCAGGGACGTGTTCGGCAGACAGTTCTCTCGGTGTCCCAGCCCGCGTTCGTTTCCTACTCGGAGGGATATCCCGAGATTGAAGTCTACAACATCGCGGTCCGGAAAGAACCGGTCTACTCTGGATCGGTCTTTCCGATCTCCCAAGTCATTCAGTCACCCGACGGAACCGTCTTCGGCCTCGTGGGATACGACGGCTTCAGTTGGATGTCCACGCGCGGGGATCTGCTTGGGCAAGTTCCGTTCGGCGATTCCATCCGTGCCATCAGCTATGCGATCGCTGATAGCGGCACTCTGGTCGCCATAGGGGCGATGCAGCCCCATTACTCTCTCAAGCCCAAGCCGCTGAACGCCAAGGAAATGCCGCAACTGTCCGGGCAAAGAGAAATCGACACCCTACATGAACACTCGCGGCCGAACGATGGGGCCACAACCGAGAGTAGCGCAGACCCCGACAGGAGTATGCGGCAGCCTTTCGGCGGGGCAACCCCAGGACGGCCCCAATCCGAGGTCTTTGTCTTCGACCGGCGAGGAAACCCCGTGACCACGCTCGCTTCTCCGCAACTCCGCGGCATTCCGCGAGCCCTGGCAATCTCCGGAGGCTCGGTCCCCTTAGTGGCCATTGCGAACGACTTCGGAGTGTCGCTGTGGAAGGTCGGAGGCGATTGCGTCTGGTATGACTCTACGGCGTTCGCGCCACCAGGAAGGGAAGGCGTACGGGCACTCTGTGTCACCGGTGCCCGCGGCGTGCTCTCAGTGGGCGCCGGTTCGCGGATTTTCCGGGCATGGGACCGTAGTGGTTTGGCTCTGGGACAGATCGTGCTGCCAGCCGATCTCGACATCACTCGGGAGTCAATGCTGTGCAATCCGACGGACACGAGCGCAAGCATCCGCACGGAGCATCAGGTGGCGACTGTGAAGTGGAGGTGACCGAACCGCAGCATCGCGCTTCCGGCTCCGAAGGAGGTACCGTCATGATCAAGGTCATTGATCGGTTGAGCCCGCTTACGCCTCTGATGGCTTGGGCTGTCATCAGTGGTCTTGCGCTACACGGTAACGCGGTGGCAGGAAACACGTCTGCGCTGCCCTCTCCCCCGTTCACTCCCTTCTTCTTCGACCACCGGTGGCCCAGTGAGCATCCATCCACTCCCGGCCTTCATTGTGGGAGTACTCAGCCGCTTGTTTCCGCCGTGATGGGAGAATTCAGGCCGTCTCCCGCCCACTACCATGGCGGTGTCGACATCGCCATCGCTGCGTACACTCCTGTCTATTCAGTCCTTGAGGACCAGGTGTATGTGGGACAAGTGACCACCACTGGTATCTGGATTTACGTGCCGTGGAGTCACGAAACATGGGAGCCCGCGCAGGAAAGCGACTACAGGTACCTTCACATTATCCCCGATTCCAGTCTGGAGAGCAACGATGAGATCGTGTGGAACTTGGCGGCGACCGGTCGCTACCAAGACCCACCTGGCTCCGGCAACTGGAAGTTCCCCGTCCATCTGCCCATCGCTTGGGTTGCCCCGGCCTCCCAAGCCAATCCCAGTCCTCACCTTCATTATGAAGAGAATTGGTGGCAGTCTGACAAGGGCAACTTCCGATTCAACCCGCTCGTCTGGCTCTGCCCATGGCAAGACAACGACTGTCCTGTTATCGAAGGCGTTGACGCATTCACGAGCCATGGCGCCCAGATTGTCGAGGGCGATGGCTCATACAACGACCCTTGGATCGTCTATGACGACTTCGATGTTCGTGTCCATGCCCATGATGTGCTCCCATCGCGTCCCTACAACAAGGCTGGGATTTGGCAGCTTGTACTCAGCATCCGGGATGAACAGGGGGGCGCTCCTGTACCTGATGGCCAATTCGGTTATTTCTTCTCTTTCTTGCCGCTCACGGCCTGGTCCGACGATCCCAACAAGGGCGTGACCTACATCTACGACGTGTCCCGCTCGACCCAGTCTGATTACTACTACTGGGCTACAAATTACTACGACGCGTTCAACGGCGGCACGAATGGCGCCATCCCCATGCGCGACCTCTCGCTCAAAGGAATACAACCCGACGATGAGTACGGCATCGCCTACAACACGAAGTACGCCATCACGCTGGAATGCTGCGATTTCGACTGGAACTGTGCCGACAAGACCGTCTGGGTCCAGCGGTACACGCCGCCCTTCCCGAATCCCGAATGTGGCCCATCGAGTTGCTTCAATTTCAGCACGGGCGACATGAATCTAAACCACCGATGCTATGAAATAGGAGACGCTGTCAAATTCACGAACTACTTCATTTACGGCGACAGCGTCTGGAGTCCTTATCCTGCCTACCGGGACTGCCAGATATTCAACTCCGATGTGAACAACGACAACATCGTCCTCACCGTGGCCGATCTGATCTACATGATCCGCATCATTACAGGCGACGCTGAACCATTCCCGCCTGGTCAAGGCCCCCGCCTCTCCCCCTACGCCCACAGCGCGGAAGTCACGTCCAAGGTCGAAAGCGACATGCTGCGCGTGTCCGTTGCTTCCCCCGTCGATCTCGGCGCGGCGCTGTTTGTCTTTCGCGGCAGCGATCTCCCGACGAGAAAGCCCACGCTTTCGGCTGCCGCCGATGGCATGCAGATCAGGTCCGCCGTTCATGACGACGAGTTCCGCGTCCTGATCTCTCCTAACATTGTCCATCCCGGCATGATGCCCGCCGGAGCGCACGAGATCTTCACCGTTCCCCTGAACGGCACGCACGACGTGGAACTGACGGAAGTTCAACTGTCCGACACCCGTGGCGCCTTGGTCTCGGTCAATCGCCCCGGCGTTGCTGCGCCCCGGGACTTTGCCGTCCTGCAGAACTACCCGAACCCGTTCAATGCCGGGACCGTGATTCCCCTCGAGTTGAAGGAGGCATCGGACTGGTCGGTCGTGATCTACAACGTCCTCGGGCAGGCGGTGCGGACGTTGTCCGGCATTGGCGATGCCGGGCGTGTGCAGGTCACATGGGATGGATGCGACCGTAATGGGATCGCGGTTCCCTCCGGCGTCTACTTCTACCGCGCCAGCGTCGGCGACTATGCCGCCGCCCGCGAGATGGTTGTGCTCAGGTAGCGAGCCCGACACGAAGCGAGTGAGGACAGGGGGCTTTCAGCCCCCTGACAGTGGGCGGAACCCACCCTTGTATCTCATACCGTATGCGTGCGTCCTTGTCCACTGAGATGAGTTTGGCGGTGATGAGATCGTCCCACCCTGGGGCCGTGAGAGCCCGTCATGTAGCTGGATCCGTCACCGCTTCCAT
>JBFMGX010000028.1 GCA_040752595.1 Candidatus Zixiibacteriota bacterium | reverse complement strand
GCCGGGTGTGGGCACCCGGCGCCACGACGTGTTCTGACCATCCATCTCGGTTGTGAAACCGATTCTAGGAACGAAAACGGCCGGTGGGCGGTCCGCCCACCGGCCGTTGCCTGCTTGTCGCTGGAGAAACCGTCTAACGCAAGAACGTACTGTCCACCGGTACGATCACAACGTTCTCCGCCGGTATTTTCAGGGGATAGACGGCGATGACCTTGTCTTCCCTGGTCACCTCGGACGGTTTCGGATTCTCGTATGTCATGGGGCTGGGTGAATCGCTGACCAACGCTTCCTTCAACGCCGGCGCGTTCTTGGTGATCATCGCGATTCGCATGTTCGCGGTTTGCAGGTGCTTGCGCACCGCGGCGTTGACATCCTCCAGCGTCAACTCCTCGAACATCTTCTCGGCCGTCTGCAAATGGTCGGGAATGCCGTAGAACGCGTCGTCCAGCTTGTAGCCGAGGCGCATGTCGGTCGTGGGCGCGTAGTGCTTCACGTACTTCTTCAGGAACATCTTGGTCAAGGCGAAGTCCTCAGGCTTCATCCCGTTGTCGATGAGGTTCTGCAGCTCCCGGATCGCCGCGCGCAGGGCGAAATGCGCGGCCTCGTTCTGCACCGGGCGAATCCAGATCTCAAAGAACTGCTGGCGCCGGCAGGCGTTCGGAGACGGAAACTGGCGGGCCCAACCGTGCGGGTAGTACTCGATATAGGAATAGTCCCCATAGTTCATGCCCCGCTCTTCGCGGATCACCTGGTAGAGATGGCTGCTGGAGTTGCGGTGCTCGCCGAGCCAGGAATTGGCGATCCACAGGGCGTAGAAATCGCGATCGCCGCGCAGCACGTCGATGGGGAAACCGATGCTGATGGCCGTCGACTGGGTCTCCTTCTCCACGAGCGTGACGTCGATCCCCTCGGGCCTTGCGGGCACGGGCTTGGCCACGACGGCGGGGGCATCGGGCGGCAGTGCGCTCAATCCCGTCTTCAGCCGTTCCACCAGCGCCGGATCATACCCGCCGCCGATTCCGATCACGACATTGCCGGCGGTGTAGTGGGTCCGGTAGAACTGCTTGATGTCATCCAATGTGATCAGCCGCAGGCTGGTGGGGAGCCCCACCTCCGGATGCCCGTAGGTCGTATTGGCGAACAGCGCGTCGTAGAGCATCTGTTTGCCCAGCGCTTCATCGTTGGAGTACCGCAGGGTCTTGTCGAGGTAGTTGATGGCGTTCGTCTGATGTCGTTGGAAATCCTCGGTCGTCAACGCCGGCTCCACGATTGCCTGCAGGAGGAGATCCACATAGCGGTCCAGGTGATCCTTGTGCACGCGACCGGACATCACGGTCATCTCTTTGTCGACGGAGGCGCCGTACCCCGCCGCCATGGGGTACAGCTCCTTGAGAATCTGATCGTAGCCGTTCCGGCGTGTCGCTGATTCGCTGATCATGGCCGCGGTGAGGGCGGCCAGCCCTTCCTTTCCCGGCGGGTCGTCTTGGGATCCGACCTTGAACCAGATGCGAAATGACACCGTTGGATCAGATGAAACCGGCAACTCCACGGTGCCGATGCCCCACGATTGTCCGCAGAGGCCGACGGCGCATATGATGGCGGCGGCCAGCCGCACGACGTTCTTCCTTCTATCCTGCATGGCTACTGTCCCTTCACCAATACGACTGTCCGCTTCTCGGGAGTCAGAAGCGTCTTGGCCGCGTACATGATATCCGAGGCCGTGACCTGATCGATCGTGGCATAGAGCTGATCAACCACACCCATGTCGCCACCGATCGCCAGCAAGTACACCAGACTGCCGGCGACGCCATCCGGAGTGTCGAGCCCCATCAAGAAGCCGTACCGGGTGTGGCTCTTCACGTCGCTCAGTTGCGCGGAATCCACCCGATTGTTCTGATAGAAGGCGATGGTCCGGTAGATCTCCTCCTCGACGGCGTCCACGTCCGCGGGGTCCTTCACCATCGCATAAATGGTCGCCAATCCCGGGTCACGACTGGGTTCGAAGTCGGGACCGAGGTACTGCACACGCTGCTCGCTCAGAACCAGTCTCTCGTAGATGTCGCTGGTCTCGCCGAACGCCAGGTCGCCCAACAGCATGCAGGCCGCCATGGACCGATCATCGGGATTGAAAGCGACCGCCTTGTAGGCCACAGCCAACAGCGGCAACGTCCGGCCTTTGAACGCCGCATCGGCACGCCGCTCGGCAGTCTGCTCCGGCTCGACCGGGACTTGAGGAGGTACATAGCCTTTCTGCCAGCCGCCGTAGTACTTTTTCACCATGGCCAGGGTGGAATCCGGCTTGATGTCGCCGACGATCACGAGCACGACGTTCTCGGGCCGGTAGTAGCGCTGGAAGAACGACTTGCTGTATTCATACATCGTCGGCATCGCCTCGACATCTCGTCCGAAGCCGATGGTCGTGTGCTTGTAGGTGTGTTTGTCATAGGCGGTGTTCATCAGCGTCTCGTGCATGATGAAGCGCGGGCTGGACAGTCCCTTCATGTACTCGCCGCGCACGGCACCGGCCTCGGTTTTGAAATCGCTCTCCGCGTACGACAGGTTCTGGAACCGGTCGCTCTCCAGTTCCATGACCTTCCCCAGGTCGTCGGCCACGAATTCCAGATGGTAGCAGGTCACATCGCTGGACGTGAAGGCGTTGGCATTGGCCCCCATCTCGGTCATGAGTTGGTCGTACACGCGGCCGGGGTACTTCTTGGTGCCCCGGAACATCATGTGTTCGAAGAAATGGGCGAATCCCGAATGGTCGGGCTCGTACTCATCGCGGCTTCCGGTGCGGACGATGCTGTAATAAGCCACGATCCCGGGGCTCTCCATGGGAATGACTATGACCTTGAGGCCGTTTTCCAGGACCGTCTGCTGATAGGCGTAGGGAAAGATCTTCTCCGCGCCGGCGTTCGTTGCGGCGGCGATGCCGAGACACAGCATGATCACGGCACATGCCACCCACCGTTTGTTCATCCTGACCTCCTCTGGGTTAGCATGCGACCGAATGTATGGTATCATGCCTCCGAATGCAAACGGCGGGTTGGGAGCAACCGTGAAGTTGACACGCCCCCCATCCACTTGCCGGCCAAGGCGTTCGAGTGCACGCCGAAGGGGGCCTTGGTATCGTTGACGCCAGATTGTGGTTGCTGGGAATAAACCGCCGAAGGGATGAAAAGTGGCGGTACAAAGAAAGGAGTTGACGCGACTGGCCGGTTTGTATGTATAATAAATTGTTCAATTGAACAATTGAGGATGGGACATGTCCACTGGCCGCGAAGTTAAAGACAGACTCTACGTCCAGTTTGCCCAACTGGGGCACGCCCTCTCAAGCCCCAAGCGGCTGGAGCTCCTCGATTTGCTGTGTCAAAGCGAGAAGACGGTAGAAACGCTCGCCGAGCACTCAAGCATGTCGGTAGCCAACACCTCGCGCCACCTGCAGGTGCTCCGAGGCGCGAGACTGGTCGACCGTCGTCAGGACGGCGTGTTCGTCTACTACCGACTGGCCGGCAGTGAGGTTTGCGGATTTTTTCGAGACCTTCGCCGGCTCGCGGAGAGTCGCATGGCCGAAATCGACCGCATCATGGCCGAGTACTTCGACCCATCGATGCGTCTGCAGCCCGTCGATCGCAAGACGTTGCTCAAGCGGGCGCGTGTCGGCGAAGTCGTCATCCTTGACGTTCGGCCGGAAGACGAATTCAGCGCGGGGCATCTGCCATGGGCCGTGTCGGTTCCGCTTTCTCAGTTGCGGAAACGGCTCAAAGAGCTCTCACCGGACAAAGAGATTGTGGCGTACTGCCGTGGCCCCTACTGCGTCCTCGCGCAGGAAGCAGTCTCGCTGCTGCGATCCAAGGGCTTCAGTGCGTTCAGACTCTCCGATGGGATCGCGGAATGGAGAGACGTTGGGCTGCCTGTGGAGCCGATGTCCGTCACGAGACGATAGCGCCGGATGGAAGCCATGACCGTGCCCATTTCACTGAAGAGGAGAACGAAATGAAGAAGTTCCACCGGCTGTCCCTCGCGTTCCTGCTGTTCAGTACACCCATATCGGCACCCTGTGGCGAGACCGGTGCGCCGGCGAGCATTCAGCCGTCGCACGCGAGAGAGCGACGCCCGAGCGGGCACAGTCTTGAAGCCGGCGACCGCGCCCCCGAATTCTCTTTGCCGAGTTTGGGCGGGAAGACGGACACATTGTCCTCTCACAGGGAAGACATGGTTCTTCTGTGGTTCACCAATCTGTGCGGCGGCTGCCAAGCCGCCCTTCCAGAAGTGCAAAGCCTGGGTCGACGGTACGCGCCCAAGGATGTATCGATCATGGCCGTCAGTCTGCTTGGCGGAGACACGGCGACGGTCTCCAGAATTGCGGGACAGCACCGTGTGACCTTTCCCATGCTCATCGATCCCAGAGGCAAGGTGTATGAGCAGTATGGTGGTGTGAAAGTACACCCGGGCACCTGTCCAGCCAATCCCCAGTTCTTCATCGTGGACAAGGGGTTGATTGCCTACGCGACGCATTTTCCCGGCGCGCCCATTGATGAGATTCGCAATAAAGTTGACAGTTTGATCAGGGCGCGTATACCCGATTCTCCGCGAGATTCCGGTTGAGAACACGCGCGAGGATCTTCCATCCGCTGACTGTGATTCGACCTAAGCCAATCACTGGGAGGACATTTGACCGCGAAAACACTATGCGTTCTGGGCGTTGCTGTTACCGTGCTGGGCATTGTGACAGCAGCATCCGGGTATCCGCCTGCTGTGGGAATCCTCGGTACATCCAGATCATGCAGTGCCTGTCACGTGAACAACGGGCCCTGGAGCGACGAATCGAACACAATCGTGGACATCATCGACAAGGAAACCGGCAAGTCCCTCCGACAAGACGACGGTAGCTTCCTGATTAGAGCGAAGCGCTTTGAGTCGAAGACTGTTATGACCATAATCGGACGGATCAAGGGCGACTCCGCCTCAAGCCCCTACCGGAACGCCTGGCTCTACATCGATCCCACCCAGATCGGAACCACGTCGTTGTCGAAATTCGCGCCGGGCTGGTCGGTCAATCTGCCCATGGCCTGCCGCCTCGTCGGCGACAAGTCACCCGCCTACGACGGAGCGAGGGTGACCGCCCTGCCCATGACGATCCAGCCACTCGACGGAGCGATCGAAGCTGTTCTTGAACTCCATGTGATGCTCACGTCCGGAGAATCCGTAAAAGGTGATGCGACGAAGGGGATGTTGTCGAACTACCTCGTTCGCACCGTTCGGCTCAAAGTCACGGAGTAAAGATGAAATACCTGTTCATTCTCAACGATCCCCCGTACGGCACCGAGCGGTCCTACAATGGTCTTCGGCTGGCGCTCTCGCTGCGAAAGCAGGAGGGCGCTGAGCTTCGCGTGTTCCTGATGGCCGACGCGGTCGGCTGCGGGAAATCGGGACAGAAGACGCCAAACGGATACTACAACCTGGAACGCATGATCAAAGGCCTGGTCGCGGCGGAGATCCCCGTGGGAACGTGCGGCACGTGCGCCGACGCCCGCGGCATCTCCGAAAGCGAGTTGCTCGAAGGCGTCCATCGCAGTTCGATGGAAGAGCTGACCGAGTGGACATCTTGGGCGGACAAGGTGATTGTCTTTTGAAGCTGACGGAAGGGCTGAACGATGGACTGGCACGCCATTCTGGTTTTCGCGCACGTGATCACGGTCGTCTTCATGTCTGTGCCGCTCTACAACCTCGTTGTGGTCAACGAGCGCGCACGAATGGGAAAAGACGCCGGTGTGAGAGTCGACCGGTATTTTGAGGCCGTCATTCGGGGGGGCGCGCGACGGTGTTTTGTCTTCCAACTGACGGCCTTGCTTTCGGGAATTGCTCTCGTCGTGGTCGACGGGATCGGATTCCAAGGCCTTTGGAGCGACGCCGTGCTCAGTGCGAAAACGGTCATTCTGTTTCTGCTCATGGGGCTGCTCTCACATATCCACTTCTCCGTCCAGCCCGGGATTGATGCGCTGCTCGCGTCGGTTACCGGTGAAACAGTTCCCGCCGATGTCGCCGCTCACATGGCGCCGTTCCGTCTCCGCCGCAAACGCCTGGCGGCGGTTTGCCTGTTTCTTTTGATCACCGAAGTGGCCCTGGGAATGCAGGTGTTCTCACACTGGACTCCGTCGGCCATCGTGGTCGTGGAGATTCTGGCCGGTCTGTTCGCCTGGCGGGCCTACAAAAGCGTCGTCCCCTTTGGCTGGGTGTGAGTTTGAGCCGCTCTCTCGCATCCGCGAAGATACTGAAACGACTACAACCAGTTGCATAACCCGATTTCTGTGCGGTCGGGCGCCTACACCCGACCGCAGCGCCGGGTGTGGGCACCCGGCGCCACGAAGCTTGAGAGCGAGTCATTGGGGTTATGCAACTGATTCCACAGGCCGGGGCACAGCGACCTGTCACCGGTTCTACGGCGCGCAGGGATCGCAGAACTCTGTCGCCGGACTCGCGCCTCGGAAGGCGACATTGACCGCCTTCACGACGTCCTGAACCGTTGAGAATCCGTCGCAGTTGGCATCAGTTCGTTCTCTGGGACAATTCGGATCGAACACGGCCGGTGCACCTCGGAAGGCCACATTGACCGTCTGCACGACGTCCTGCACATTGGCAATGCCGTCGCACTGCGGGTCCCCGTGGCAAGGGCAGGAGCACTGGCAGACATCGCCCACGCCATTGGAATCGGTGTCTTCCTGTCCGGGATTGGCCACGAGCGGGCAGTTGTCGCACACGTCGCCGACACCGTCACCGTCCGTGTCCAGTTGATCAGGATTGAAAAACAACGGGCAGTTGTCGTTGCCATCGGGCCGTCCATCGTTGTCGTCGTCGCTGTCACATGCGTTCCCCCAGCCGTCGCCATCGGTGTCGACTTGCGACGCATTGGCGGCATCGGGGCAGTTGTCCTGCACATCGATCGTGCCATCGCCGTCGACGTCGAGGGAATCGGGGTTGCCGCCGCCGTGCGCACCCATGTCGTTGCGGAGGGTCCCGCGCGCCGGATACAGAGCCGTCCCTGGATTGCCCGGGTCCTCGACGTCATCATACTCGGGATCGGGATTCCCGGCATCGATCACGGGGGACCCATCGGCCGGCACGAACCCGATTAGATCGACGAACGTGGGCGCGATGTTGAGATTGCCGTCCCCCGGCGGGAGACCGGTCTGGCCGATGTCCGTGTAGGTGACGTGGAACGTGCCCCCAAACGCGGTCCCGGCATCCGCCGGTGTGTTGGACCATACGATACCGTTGCGCACATACAGCGTGCCGGCCAAGCTCAAGAGTCCACCGCTGCCGGCGGTCGATGAGTTCCCGTAGACGGTATTGTTCTGGACGACTGTTCCGCTGGTTCCCTCGTTGACCCAGACCGCTCCGCCGCCGTAGGCGCCTGCGGCGGTGTTGCCCTTGATGATGTTGTTGCGCACTACGGCGGCGACCGGGAAGTTGAGGACGATGGCGCCCCCGTACCGGCCGAAGTTTGACTCGAAGCGATTCCCCAGAATCCTCGGGCTGGCGTCACCCGCACGGATACCGCCGCCGCCGGTGCTCACGACGCCGCCGGTGTTGGTGACGAAGTTGGCGTAGATCTTGTTGTGGCGGATCGTCGGCGACGTGAAGGCGCAGAGTATCCCGCCGCCCTCGCGATAGAAACCGGCACCGTGCTCATCGTTCCACCGTGTCCCTTCGCCGCCGCGGATCGTAAACCCCTGGACGACCGTGCGTGCGTCTTCGCCATCCATGATGAGGATCACGCTGGCCGTATCGGGATGGTTCGGAGCACTGCCGTCGATGATCGTGGACGATATGAAGCTGGTATCGCTCGCCAGGACATAGCGACTGGTCAGCGTGATGCGTTTGCCCCGAAGACGAATGTTCTCAAAGTACGTTCCCGGTGCGACCAGCACGGTGTCACCGTGGCTGGAGGCGTCGATGCCCGCTTGAATCGTTCCCTGATCCGCAGGTACGTTGATTGTCACAGGCGCGGCCAACGGCGCGAACGCAAGAACTGCCGTGAGAACCGCGCCGGCCAAGACGAGCCGGTGAAGATACATCCAGTGATGCATGGGACCTCCATTGGTGATCAGGAGCGCATGTGATCGGCCGATCCGGCCACGGCGGGTGAGTGACGCGCGGGCACGGATGTTCACACCCGGTTCGAATATATGGCCGGACACAATGCCGACGGCGTCGATGTGACGAACATCACACGGATGGTACAAGCGGCGGGTATTGAGTGATGAACGGTCGACTGAGAGCGTCCAAGAAAAGGAGAAGTTCAAGGTGCGTTGGGGCTTCGGCATTTGCAATGCACCTGCGACAGCCCCTCACCCCTTCGGCTTCCCTCGACTCCGCTCGGGACAAGTCGCTCAGGGCAGGCCTACCCTCTCCCCAGAGGGGAGAGGGGGAAGTCTGACCTCTCCCTCCGGCAATGTCCCGAACAGAGTGAGGGAGAGAGGTCGATCCGCCTAAGGCGGATCGGGTGAGGGAGTTCTTTCAGCCCTCGTTTTGTTGGAGGCCCTTAGCACGGTACTGAAAAACGCATGGAAGTGATCGTTTGTGCCTGATTGTCATCCCGAGTCCGCCCATGGCGGACGAGGGATCTGCTGTTTTCCCTATGAAAGGAAAGCAGATTCCTCGCCCCGCCAAAGAGCGGCGGGACTCGGAATGACAATGATTGCTTTTCTTCAGCAACCTGTCAGGGGCTGGGCTACAGCGCTTCGTCGAGATGGCGGCGGTAGCGGCGGCTCACCGGTACTTTGGCGCCGCTGGCGAGGATGAGCTCGTATTCGCCCTCTCCCCAAGATCGAAGTTCTTTGATGCATTGGATATTGACGATCGCGCGGCGATGGACCCGTCGGAAGACGTCAGGGCTCAGAGCTTCCTCCAATGCCTTCATCGTCCGGCGCAGGAGTTGCTTACCGTTGGGAGTGTGGGCGATGCAGTAGTTCCCGGCGGACTCGATCCACTCAATCGTGTCCAAGGGAACGAAGAGGGTCTTCCCACGATCCCGGATGAGCAGCCGTGCTTCGCGGGGGCTGCGCGGCGACAACGATGCGAGTAGTTTCAACAGCCGGCTGCGATCCGGGGACGCGAGTCCATCGTGCACCTGCTCGCGGGCGCGGCGCAGCGTTTTCGCGAATCGTTCTTCGTCGAACGGCTTCAGCAGGTAGTCCAGCGCGTGCACGTCGAACGCGCGCACGGCGTACTGATCGTAGGCGGTGACGAAGACAACGGCCGGCATGTGTTTCTCATCGAGCCGGCGCAACACGTCGAATCCATCCATCCCCGGCATCTGCACATCGAGGAAGATCAGATCCGGCGCCTCCGTCCGGATGGCCTTCACGGCTTCCGCGCCGTTGCGGCACTCCCCCACAATCCGGATGTCGGGATGCCCCGAGAGGAGGCGTCGTATCCGACGCCGCGCCGGCGGTTCATCATCGACGATCAGGACCTTCATCATTCCGCACTCCGGCAGGATCGACCGATTGGCAGGGAATCCTGATCGACACCGAAACACCGGCCTCGCTGTTGCTCAGGGTGAAGATGTGGTCTTCGCCATACAAACTCTGCAATCGCTCGCGGACACTGGCGAGGCCGATGCCGCGCCCGGAACCGCCCGTGCTCCGACTCCCCAGACCCGGTCCGTTGTCCGACACCGAGACCAGGAGATAACCGTTGTCCAGGCGGGCACCGACACGGACCGTGCCTCCATCCGTTGCGGCTGCCACGCCATGTCTCACCGCGTTCTCAACCAGCGGCTGCAACATGAGCGTGGGAACAGGGACATCGAGTGCCGCCGCATCGACGTCGACGACGACTCTCAGCCGATCCGAGAACCGGACGCGCTCAATGTCCAGGTAGGCCTCGACGAACTCCAGCTCCCGGCGCAGCGCGATGGTCGGCCGATCGGCGTGGTGGAGCACCAGGCGCAGAAGTCCGCTGAGCCGCGACACCATGAGATCGGCGGCGGCGACGTCCTCGTGCATGAGCGATGAGATCGTGTGGAGCGTGTTGAACAGGAAGTGGGGCTGCAAACGCGATTGGAGCGCGTCGAGCCGGGCATGCGCCAACTGGGTCGACAACTCGGCCGCCTGCAGTTCCTGCTGGCGGTAGCGCCGGTAGTACAAGATCGCGTATGACACCATCGCGATGAGCGCATACGCCATGACGGCGGCGTGGAGCTTGGAGCGCAGGATGTAGAAATACCCGGACCAGAATGTGGCCATTTCCGGCGGCGGGGGTTGCTGCATGAAGTACTCATCGATCGGCCGTTGGGCGGCATTGTACAGCAGGAGCTGCACGAGACTGATCACCAACGCGCAGACGGCATGAATCGGCAGCGGCCGCCACCAGCGCGACTTCTGAAATGGTAGTCGTGATGAAATCGCGAAGATGGCCAGGGCGAAGAAACCCCAGAGGTACCACTCCACCAGCCCGAGGCACATCGATTCCAGCCACGTAATCGGCATGGTCTTACTGTCCTTGAACAGCCAGTACCATCGCGTGGCCCAGAAGAGCCCGACCAGCGTCCAGATTCCCGCATAGAGAAGCCACATGCGGGCGCGGTTTCTGGTCGATGGTGCGGTTGGCATGGTGGTTTGCCGGGATTGCGAGGATTCGATCCGAAGTCCGCAGCGGGTCCGATCAGCAGTTCGCGGCGTGCGATGCCGCCCATGCCCTTACAATCTGATGATCGGCAGCCGGAAAGGCCGCCCGCATCAATGAATATACGCAAAAGCGCCGCGCCCTCGCTGGATTGGCTCAATCCGTGATGGTTTCGATGTGAGGCGGGCTCAGGCCCAGTCGCACTCCTTGGGGATGTTGGTGAAGCCGATGCGCACCGGGGCCGTGGTACGATAGTCGTGAATGCCGCCGAAGTAGAGTGTCCGGCCGCCGTACTTGGCATTGATGCGATCCAACGCCCGCGACAGCGCTTCGCGCTTGCCGTCTCCGAGGAGGGGGAGGTTGTGTTGCTCGTCCGGAACCAGGCCGACGAGGTTGAGCCCGACCAATTGGGGTGTGCTGTGTTCAAACGAGGGGCGCCTGCGCCAAAGAACTTGCAGGGTCTGCAACAGGGTCAGTGTGTCCTGACACTCCTGGAAGACGGCCTTCTCCTCCCAGGAGCGGTCGCCATAGAACTTCACAAACACGATCATGCCCGTGGTCCACAGATTCCCCAGACGCAGCCGTGCCGCCGCCTTGTGCAGCAGGCGCTGCAACACCCCATAGGCCGCCGCCTCGCTGCGCACGTCCGGCCCCAAGACATGGGAGTGTCCCAGCGAGCTTTGGTGCGTCACCACGTCGGGGATGTCATGTCCGTGCAGCCAGTGCCAGAAGCGCTCGCCGACAATCCCGCCCCAGAGTTGCCGCATTTGCTTCTCGCTCAACTCGCAGAGTCGTTTGACCGTGGTGATGCCGCGTGCCTCGAGTCGTTTGTTCATGCGCGGCCCGATGCCGGGCAGATCGATCGGTTGCAGAGTAAAGAGAATCTCGGGGAGGTCGTGTTGCCGGATCACCACAAGCCCGTCGGGTTTCTGCATATCGGTGCCCACCTTGGCCAACCACTTGTTGGGCGCCAAACCGACGGAGCACGTCAGCACTTCGCCGACGGTGTCATGGATCGTGCGTTTGATCATCCGCGCCAGTGCCACGGCGGCGGCCGGATCCCGTTCGCCCCGGCTCAACCGGCACGCCATTTCATCGATTGAGTGAATCGCGGTGACGGGCGTGCATGACTCGACCGCCGCGACGATCTTGTCGTGGTACTCGACATACCGCTGCGGGCGCGATTCGATCAGGTGGATGCCGGGGCACAGGCGACGCGCCTCGCGGGCCAGCGTCCCGGTGCGGATGCCGAACTTCTTCGCCTCGCGGCTGGCGGCGATACAGCAGGAGGTCTCGGCCAGCAGGGGGAGTATCCCGACCGGCCGGCCGCGCAACTTGGGATTGACCTGCTGCTCGACGGAGGCAAAGTACGAGTTCAAGTCGAGAAACAGCCAGCGCACTTCGTCGGAATCGGGGGGCCGCATCGAAACCTCTCACCACAACATACGACCCCCGATACCGGGGAGTGGATCACTTTGCGATCAGAGTCCCCGGGCGAACCCCGGCGCCATGACCTTGATCAATGAATGAGACGTGCGGAACAAGAGCCACTGACCGAGGTCAGTAGCACACAGGATGTCGGGATACACCCGGGGCGAACCCCGTGTTCGCCCGCGAACCTCCCCGCATGGCAACACGCTGTTATCCCGGGAGGTCAATCCGAGGCGGTCATTCCCGGACACATCAGAAGATGCCGAAGATCTTCTTGCCGGCCCGCATGATGCCGAGGGTCACGACGTATCCGCGGTCGTGCGCGCCGTTGAGAGCAAGGCTGTACTCGAAGTTGGCGATCACGCGGAAATCGTAGGTCCGAAACGCCAACAGACCTCCCTTGATGAGGAATTCCACACCGCCGCTGGATTTGTTGTCCTGTTCGTCGTAGGGGTGGGACTCATCATACCGATACTCGTGGTCCACGGTATGAAATCCCAGTCCGCCGGCGACAAAGGGACTGAAATCGCGCAAGCTCGGCAGGTACATGACGCCGACATTCACCGCCAGCCCCTTCCGGATTCCCAAGAGAGCATCGACGGCCACGTGCCGGATTTCATACAGACTTCGGAAGTCCCAGATGAAGAAACTCTGCTTGTCGTCGTACCCCTCCTCCGGATAGAGGTAGCCGACGCCGATTCCCGATGAGGAGTTCGCCTTGCGCTCGTGCGGTTGCAGCGACTCCTGCTCGGTGACCCGTCCGACTTCCACGGTCTTCTCAGCCGGAGTCTGTTCGGTGATGCTTACGGCGACGCGTTTGGTCACCTGATCCAAGTCCTCGACGTGCAGGGCGCTCATCGCATCGGAGAAAAGCGTGCTGCCGGAGGAGACGTCGACAAGGTGATACTGGAAGATGATCTTCTCGCCGAGCCGGTTCAGGCTGCCGAAGACGACCTTGGCCACCTTCAACTGCCTCCCGACTCCAGCCGCACAGGCGGCATCCGAACAACTGCTGTCGGCCAACAGGAGTGCGATTTCGGTTTCGGATGCAACCTCGTACTTTTTCAATCGCGTCAGCTCCGACTGCAACAGCAGGCGGACCGTCTGCGCTGTCGTGGGATCCACGCCGATGCCGCGCAGCGGCAGCACCGCCAGCCGTTCCTGCGCCGCAAGCGATACTCTGACGCTCGATGAGAGGATCATGAGTGCAAGGATGGCTCTCTTCATATCGCCCCACTTTGTCGATTCGGCGTTGCCGCCACGCCCCGCCTCCATCCAGCATACCTTGTAGCATTCAATTGGTCAATATGGAGCTTACCCCGGTGACGGTCTCTTCAGATGAGGACCAGCGCCAGCATGGCCAGCAGGGATGTTGCCTGTGCTGCTTCGACCAGCCCAGAGAAGGGAATCAGCACGAGACTCCCGAGGACCGCCCCGGCGAATCCTCCGAGGAGATCGGCCCCGTAGAGTGGGCCAACAAGATTCTGCTGTTCGACGCCGCAGAGACTGGCATAGGCAAAGAGGCCGGAGACAAGCGCCCCGATCGCTACGAGCAGTATCGTGCCTTCAAGCAAGCTGGTGCCCAACCCTATGGACATGAGGGCTCCGAAGGCGCCGCCGATCACAGCGACGGCTCCCAAGAGCCCGTATCCGATCACTCTCCCGCCGTTCGCTGACAAGCGTGATGCCGCCATCAATCGCCCGACGGCGGGGGCGCCCATGGCCAACCCCGCCATCACCGCCATCAGCAGAATCCCGACATTCAGATAGAGAGCGCCGCTCGTGACTTGATAGTGGAGGATGATGCACGACTCAAGGATCATTCCCGCGAATCCCGCCACACCGACCAGGGCCACTGGCCGGAGCATCCGCCGCCGGCGGACCATCAGGAAACCGCCGGCGACGAGGAACACCAAGATGCCGACGCTGGTCAGGCGTACTGCCGACGACAAGATCAGTAGCCCGAAATCCCGATTGATCAGCGCAGGAATGAACTTCGACAACCAGACCATGCCGGCATAACGGTAGCACACTGGCCGCGCATCGGTGTTCGGTGGGGCTGGTGTCGACTCGAGACGGTGCGCCAGTTCCGCGAAACGATCGTTTGTATACAGGTAGTTGATGTACGCCGGCGTGATCAGACGCGTCCGGAGACCGCGGCGCTGTAACCCGGCGGTCACGTCGTCGGGGCCGCGCGGCAGTGGCCCGGGTGAGGCGACCACGATGTTGGCCGAAGCCGGGAAGACGCGGACATCGGGGAATGTCACGCGCAACGCACCAATGATGCTGGCATTCCGGTCGATGACGAATCGCGTCCAGATATTCTCCGAAGTGCTCAGCCGGAACGCCAGTACGCCGCCCCGACGCAGCTTCGCGGCGCACCTCGCGAAGAACTCCTGGGTGTAGAAGCGGCCGCTGAGCCCGGATGCCGGGTCCGGCATGCCCACGAGGATCAGATCGTACGGCGGGGCCGTCGCGATGAACTCCCGGGGATCGGCCACATGAACGCGCACGACCACGGACTCCAGTGGCGCCAGACACTCCCGGGGCAGAGTCTGCTTGGCCTCGTCCAGCAACGTGGCGTTCAACTCCACATAGTCCACCTGTTGCGGAGCGTGCTTCAGGATCTCAGCCAGGAGCCCGCCCAACCCGCCGCCGAGAATCAGGACGCGTTCGGGGGCCGCGCAGTGCAATGCTCCCAGATGCGCAATCTCCTCGGACGCGACGTTCTGAGTTTCGAAGGTGAGCGCGTCATTCTCGAATAGCACAAACTGATCACCACGGCGCGTGACCGTGATGCGGCCATAGGGAGAATCGCGCGTATCCAACAAGTCGGGGTGATTGACGCGCGTCAGCGCGCGATCAATCGATGGTGGGAGCAGCAGCGCCAGAAACGGCAAGGCCGTGACGAGGAGCAGAACCTGCCGCGTCGAGCGGCGCTTCAATGCCTGCGACACAAGCACGGCGGTGACGGCCGACAGACTGCAGAATGCGATCATCGCGAGATTCTGGACGCCAAGAGACAGCAGTAGGGTTGCGACCAGCCCGCCCAGCAACCCGCCTGCGCTCTCGATGGCGTAGGCGGCCGCGAGAGTGCGATTCCCGGCGACATATCGATGGGCGGCCATCCGAAACAGCAGGCCGAGGACGACGCCAATGGGACAGAGAACCAAGGCGGCGGCGATGAGTTGTCGACCGATCGGGAGATATGTTCCCGGTATTCCGCCTGCGATCACGCGCAGCCAGCGGATGACCATCGCATCAACGGGGAGTAGGACAGCAAACAGAATGAGCAACGCGTGGACCCAGGTCGTCGATGGCGGTCTCCTGCGGCGTCCGATCAGAGCGCCGGTTCCGCTCCACAGCAACCACAGCCCCATGGCCAGGAGATAGATGAGCTCCACGCCATAGAATGCGACATTGAGTTCGCGCAGGAGCCCTACCTGTCCCAGGATCGAGACGAAGCCGATGGTGAAGAGGATGAGAGCCACGGTCGGCCCGACGACCTCAGCGGTCGAAATCCGACTCGCTGAACACCTTGGCTTGGAATGTCTGGAATCTCGCGCCGGTCCGCCACGCGTCGCGCGGCAGGCCGGCTTTGGCACAAAGCTGCTCGAGCATCTGATCGCGGTCCCAGCCCTGTTCCGTCGCCACTTGCGGGAGGAAGACAGCCGAGCGGCCGTCCTTTTCGAGCAGAACGCCGTCGCGGCCGACTTGGATGTCCTCGTACGAAGACACCGGCCGATAGGGGGTCAGGATGGAAATCTCAATCTGTGCTTGCGGCAACTCTTCCGGCTCCAACGGTGGGAAACGCCGGTCATTGAACGCCGCCTGCAGGGCACAGTAGCCGACCGCTTGTTCGAGGGGAAGGTCCGCTGCCATATGCCCGATGCAGCCGCGCAGTTCGCCGCGCTCTTTGAGTGTGACAAACACGCCGGCGCCGCGAAGCAGATCCGGGTCGTCTCCCCGCGCCAATGGCGCGGTCTCGGTTTCCAGGAACTGCCGGATGGTCTTGCGGGCAAAGCGCAAGAGCGTTCGCTTGCCCTCAGGAGTCAACACGGGAGTATCGGCCGGAGTCAATCCACTTTCGGCGATCGTGATACCGTTGTCGGCGAGAGAGTCTCGGACGATGGCGATGGCGGCATAGCCGACGACCCGCGTGCGGTCCGCGAGCGCTGTTTCCCCGGAATTGGCCCGACTGATCAGGCGGGCGCCGTGTGCGCCGAGATGGCGGGCGGCGACGGCGGCGACCATGATCGGCGCCTCGCCGCAGGCGCAGGTCACCAGGTTCGCAACATTCCTCCGCACCAACCGCCCCAACGTCTGATGTATCGAGTCGGCATCCAGAGTGAGAATGGCCCGTATGGTCTCGCGATCGATCCGCCGCGCGTCTTCATAGTCGGGATAGTGGGACAGATCGGAACTGGCGACGATCAAGGGCCGCCGTCCCGCCAGCGACGCGGCCAGGGCCTCGCCGAAACGCGTGCAGAGCGCCAAATCGGGCTCCCCGATGACGGCTGGGAGAATCGGCACGTGAGGAAACAGCCGCTGCACAAAGGGAAGCAGGACTTCGATGGAGTGCTCGCGGGCGTGGACGGATTCAATGAATGTGACGTCCTTGTCGGTCGCCAGCAGACGCGCCGCCAGATCGCGAGCCACCGGGACATCGCCCAACGGCGTGCGGAATGCGCCCTCGGCATAGACGGAGACACCACTGAACCGCGGCACTGTATGGTTGGTTCCCAGAAGTACTATGACGTCGTAGTCAAAGGACGATGCCTGGCAGAACGCGTCGGCCGCGATCTGGCCGGAGTAAATGTATCCGGCGTGCGGCGCAATCAACGCAATCGGTCGCTCGGCGAGCGGTATGATCGCGTCCTCGAAATAGCAATCGACGGCGCGCGCCAACACGGTGGAATCAGCCGGGTAGAATTGACCGGCCACGGCAGGAGGGCGGATGTGGTCGCCGCCCGCGCGGACCGGGGACGCGTTCCATCCCAACGCGACAGAAACGACGCAAGCCAGGACTACACCGATGGGGCCATGCGCCGTGCGCTGAAGCGCAGACACCGGACGGGTCACCGCGACAGATCGGGACGATCCATCGTGACGACCGGGAGGATGAGCGATGCTCTCATCACGCCTAATCATGGGATAAACTCCACACACCGGCGATCGGCTCGCGACAGTATCGGCACCGTCCGTCCCCGATGTTCATGGCACTGATGAAGAAACCACTGCGCTCGATGACCGCGCGCCCGCACTGGGGACAGTACGTGTTGTCGCCGGGATGGCCGGGGACATTCCCGACATAAGGGTAGTGCATGCCGGCCTCACGGGCGATCGCGTAAGCACGTTCCAGCGTCCCGACCGGAGTGGGGGGCAGGTTCAGCATCTGGTAGTCGGGATGGAAACGGGTGAAATGCACGGGGACATCGGGGCCCAGTTCCCCCATCACCCACTTCACCAGGTCGGTCATCATGGTCTCCGAGTCGTTCAAGCTCGGCACCACGAGATTGACGATTTCCAGGTGGACGCCGCTGCGCGCAACCTGCTTGATACTGCGCAGGACCGGCGCCAACTCGGCGCTGCACACGCGCTGGTAGAACTCCGGACTGAACCCCTTCAGGTCGATCTTGATCGCGCGGAGGACCGAACACATCTCGGTCAGCGGCGCTTCATTCATGAATCCGCAACTGACCAGCACACAGGGAATCCCATGCGGCCGGGCGAGACGGGCAATATCGGTGAGGTACTCCGTGAACACGGTCGGTTCATTGTAGGTGAAGGCGATCACTTGCACATCGGGACGCGCGGCCTTGGCCACGATCGTGTCCGGAGGCGTGTATGGTCCGGCGTAGTCTTCCGGCCGCGCCTGCGAGATCTCCCAATTCTGACAGAACTTACAGTGCAGCGGGCAGCCCGCGGTCGCCAGTGAGAATGCCGCCGATCCGGGAAGGAAGTGATAGAACGGCTTTTTCTCGATCGGGTCGATGTGGACGGTGATGGGACGGCCGTACACGAGAGTGCGTAGCTCGCCGTTCAGATTCATGCGGGCGCGACAGCCGCCGCGTTCGCCCTCCCGTATGACACAGCCCCGGGCGCACAACAGGCACTTGACGATCCCGTTGGCGTGAACGTGCCGATCACCGGAAACGCTGTCACCGGCGGCATGGCAGGTCAGGCATGAGGTTCCCGGAGCATTTGCCGCGACCCAGTAACGCGCCAGCGGCGCATCACGCAAGAGGGCGACATTGAACGGCTCTGAGTCTACGCCGGCCAGAGCCGGCTGGCTCAGCCACTCGAGCCAGCCGGGGCATGTCAACGCCAACCCGACGCCTCCCAATGCCAGGCCCGCACGCGACGTCCAAAGCAGAAACTCCCGTCGCGATAACGGGTGCCTTGCCCCGACTTCTAACTCGTTGTCGTGCGGAACAAGCACCGGATGCCTCCTGCGGCCGGCTGCCGCACCATCATCGGCACGTCCATTATACGTACTCGGCATTCGCCCGGGGGCAAGATCCTGCATTATCTCCCACCGCGTAGCCCCGTAGTACCGCGGTGCGAGGCCCGAGGCGTCTCGGCCGGGCTCCATTCCTCATAAGACAACGCAGAGTACGGGCAGGAGTCCGTCAATGTGACCGCGGAAGGGGCAATTGTCGTTTTTGACACGCAATGGCCGACGGTCCCCATATACTGGTGGCGAGGGTCATGATCGGACTCTCCGGGAATCCGATCGGAGAACTCACATGGTCTGAGGATGAGGTCACGGATGCGGACAAGATACATACGCTATGGTCTTCTGACGGTCATTGTTGGTCTCGTAGTCTACCTCGCGCTCGGTCTTGGCACGCGGTCGTTTGAGACCTTCTGCCCGTTCGGCGGCATGGAGAGCTTGTGGGGTTTGTACACGGCGGGCGAGTTCAGTTGCGCCCTCGGCCCCCTGAACCTATCGCTGCTCTTGGCGGTGCTGGTGCTCGCCCTGGTCGCCAAGAAGGCGTTCTGCGGTTGGGCCTGTCCGATCGGTTTCTTGGGGGAATTGTGCGGTCGACTCGGGCGCACGGTGACCGGACGGAGCGCCTCGCCGACCGCGGGTCTTGATCGGGGGATGAGACTCTTGCGCTATGTTGTTCTGGCGATGTCACTCTACTTCACATATAAAACCGGCGAACTGATCCTGCGCGGGTACGATCCGTTCTACTTGATCTTCTCCGGTATCGGCCATGGCTCGGCGGGTGTGATATCGTGGGCCGTCCTGGCCGTCATCCTCGTCGGGGCGCTGGTGATCCCGATGTTCTTCTGCCGGTATCTCTGCCCGCTGGGCGCGGTGTTCGACCCATTCAGCCGCCTGGGTCTGATCAAGGTGGTTCGCAATGACGAGACCTGTACGGCGTGCGGCAACTGCCAGTCGGCCTGCCCACATGACATACCTGTACACACGCTCTCGCGTGTCAGACATCGGGACTGCACTAACTGTCTTGAGTGCATTGATGCCTGCCCGGAGCGCAATGTGCTTTCACTGCGTACGACACTGTAGAGGTCGCCATGTCCGTGCCCAAACTCGCAATTCCTGTCCTGGTCATCGCCCTGCTCTTCGGAGGTTTCGCCTTTCGCAATTCCTTCACGCAGCCGACTACGGCCGTGACCGTGGGGGAGGGGAGCGGTGCCACACTCGACTGCATCGTCGACGGCGTCAAATGCAAAGGCACTGCGGCGTTTTTCACGTCGCTCTATAAGGACGTGCCCGGAATCGAGAAGATCGAAACCTATGCGTCCGATCACCGCGCCGTCTTCACCTATGACCCCGTCCGCATCAGTCCCGATCAGATCCGCGTGATCATGGAAACGCCGGTGCAACTGGACGATGGCACGAGTGTCCAGGTGTTCACCTGTATGTCCATGAAGTAGACCGGCTGGCGACCGCAGTACCACGCGGGATGAACCGGGTCTTCGCCCTGATCATCCACGGGGTCAGTGGCATGGACGGACCCCCCGGACCGCGCGCAGAAGACGATTGACACCCTGTCGACCGTGTCGTACTCTAACCGGTGGACAAAAGGATGCCGAAAATAGTCCACTATCCACAATTATGCACGGGGAGGGTGTCATGACCGGGTTGCCCGCGCTATGGCTGCCGATTCTACTGTCGGCGGTGTTCGTGTTCCTGCTCAGTTGGCTGCTCCATACGGTGCTGCCGTGGCATAAGAAGGACTACCGGCCGGTGCCGGACCAGGACAAGGTCATGGATGCGCTGCGTCCCTTTGCCATCCCGCCGGGCGACTACATGCTGCCGTGCGCCGCGGATATGAAACAGATGTGCACGCCGGAGTTCAGGGAAAAGCTGAACAAGGGACCGATTGCGGTCATGACGGTGCTGCCGAATGGCCCGTTCTCGATGGGGAAGAGTCTCGCCCTCTGGTTTCTCTATCTGATCGTGGTCGGCATCTTTGCCGCCTACATCGCCGGGCGGGCGTTGCCGGTGGGTGCCCCATATCTGTCCGTGTTTCGCTTTGCGGGGTGCACAGCCTTCGTCGGGCACTCGCTGGCGCTCTGGCAGATGTCGATCTGGTATCAGCGCTCGTGCACGACCACGATCAAGGCGACGATCGACGGGCTTCTCTACGGTCTCGTGACCGCCGGCGTCTTCGGCTGGCTGTGGCCGCGCTGATGGAATAGGGCCTGATCGATCGCCAAGGTAGACAGACTCCCAGGGCCTCTGACTGGATGAGCGGGCGAAAGAGCTCCCTCACCCGATCCGTCCTCCGGATGCCGTGCCTGCCGGCAGGCAGGGATCGACCTCTCCCCGCCAGAGGCGGACAAGCCGGAGGGAGAGGTGAGATTTCCCCCCCTCTGGGGAGAGGGCAGGGAAAGGGGTTGTGACCCGCGGATTACGCATGCCGAGGCACCAACCCACCTTGGACTTCTCATTCTGTCAGACGCTCTTATTGACTTCAACGCTCTCGATACTTCAGTCGGTCCGCTGGTGCCGGATGTCACGGCCTTCGAGGAAGTAGATGACGTCCTCGGCGATGTTGGTGGCGTGGTCGGCGATCCGCTCCAGGTGATGGGCGACGAGGACAAGCTGCATGGTCTGCACGAAGGAATGTGCCCGATCCTCCGCCTGACGGACGAGCTCAGTTTCGATGTCGTGACGCAAGGCATCCGCGGATCTCTCATCCTCTAGGACCTTCTGTGCCAGGTCCACATCCCGGCGAATGAACGCATCCAACGCGTCCGCCACCATTCCGGAGGCGACCCGTACCAGCGGGGTCAGATCAACCGACGGCCATTCGCCCCCGGATTGCTCCAGAGTGGCGGCGCGATTCAGCAGATTGACGGTCTGGTCGCCGATGCGCTCCAGGTCGGCATTCATCTTCAACGCCGAGGCCACGAGTCGCAGGTCGGCCGCTGCCGGCTGCCTGAGCGCCAGAAGGCGGAGGCAGATCTCGTCAATCTGCATGTGCAGCCGATTGACTTCCTCCTCGTCGCGCTCCAGCGTCCCGGCCTCAGCCGTGGAGTGCTCCGTCAGGAAGCGGACCGCCTGGCTGATCATGGACTCCACCAGTGTGCCCATGGTGGCCAGTTGCTGCCGCAGCTCGGCGAGTTCTTCTTCGAAATGACGCTGCATGGAAGTCGTCTATCCGGCGTTCGGATCAGCCGAACCGTCCGGTCACGTAGTCCTCGGTCTGCTTTTCCCGAGGTGTGGTGAAGATCGTGGCGGTCGGCCCGAACTCGATCAACCGGCCCATGTAGAAGAAGCCGGTGTATTGCGAGATGCGCGCCGCCTGTTGCATGTTATGGGTCACGATGACGATGGTGTAGCGTTTGCGGAGATCCTCGATGAGTTCCTCGATCTTGGCGGTCGAGATCGGATCGAGCGCCGAGGCCGGTTCATCCATGAGCAGGACTTCCGGACGAACGGCCAGTGCGCGGGCGATGCAGAGGCGCTGCTGTTGGCCGCCCGACAGCATGAGCGCCGGCCGGCGCACGTCATCCTTCACTTCCTCCCAGAGCGCCGCCAACTGCAGGGATTCCTCCACGGCGCCGTCGATCACACGGCGGTCCCGGACCCCGGCGATGCGGAGGCCGAACGCCACGTTTTCGTAGATCGACTTGGCGAAGGGATTGGACCGCTGGAAGACCATGCCGATCCGCCGGCGCAGCGCCGTCACGTCCACGTTCGGGGCGTAGATCGGGGCATCGTCGATGGTAACCTCTCCCATCACCCGCGTCCCCGGTATATGGTCGTTCATCCGGTTGAGTGTGCGCAGGAAGGTCGTCTTGCCGCACCCCGAGGGCCCGATCAACGACGTCACAACATTCGGGAAGATGTCGAAATCCACGCGGTACAGGACTTGCAGTGCGCCGTAGTAGAAGTCCAAGGCACGCGTGCGCATCTTCGGCGTGACCGGTTCGATCACCGGCCCTTCGTTCACGTGCAGACGCGGTTCCGGGCGGCCGTTCCTTGTCGACGTCGGCAATGGCATGGGAACCGTCGTCATCGTCTATGATGCAACCTGGCGCCGCCGCAACCGTGAGCGGATCAGGACCGCCAGCGCGTTGAGTGCAAACGTGAGCATCAGGAGGACCAAGACGGTCGAGTACAGGATGGGAAGCGTGGCCTCCACGTCGGGCGACTGCGTCGACATGACGTACACATGATAGCCCAATTCCATGAATTGGTCATTCAGTTTGTGGGGCAGGTAGGGCAGAAAATACGCGGCCCCGGTGAACATGATCGGCGCCACTTCACCGGCGCCGCGGGATACCGCGAGGATGCCTCCGGTCAAGATTCCCGTCATGGCATTGGGCAACACGACGCGGGAGATCGTCTGCCAGCGTGTCGCACCGAGGGAATACGACGCTTCGAGATAGTCGCGCGGAATGGCGCGCATGGCCTCCTCGGTCGCCACGATGACCACCGGGAGGGTCAGGAGCGCCAGAGTGAGCGATGCCCAGATGATGGCCGGCTGTGCGAAGGTCAGTTCGCCGCCGAAGAAGGAGCGATCGATCCCCCGTCCGACAAACTGCACAAAGAACCCGAGGCCGAAGAGACCGAACACGATCGACGGTACACCGGCGAGGTTGTTGACCGCGACCCGTACGAGGCGGGAAAACGCCGAGTCCGGTCGCGCATAGTAGCGCAAGTACACCGCCGTGGCGACACCCAGCGGGATCACGGCGAGCGTCATCAACACAACCAGAAAGACCGTCCCGAAAATCGCCGGGAAGATGCCTCCGGCCGTCATTCCTTCTTTGGGCGCCGTGGTCAAGAATTCCCAAGTCAGTCGTCCGACCCCTCCGGCCGTGACGTTCCAGAGGATGACAACCAGCAGGGCCAGGACACAGACCGTCAATGCGCCGGTTAGTAGCGGCAGCGGAGACAGCCAGCGGCGCCAGCGGGCGCGATGAGCCAGCGGCCGCGCCGGCACGGCCAATGACCCGCTCACCGAAGGCAACTCGCCACCTGGGGTCATCATGATCTTCAGCCTGCGATGCCGGACAGCCGACGCTTCAAACGCCCGACGTACACCTCACCCGCCAGGTTGACCAGGAAAGTCACCACAAACAGCAGGGCACCGATGAAGAACAGAACATGATAGTGCGCTGAGTCGTGCACGACTTCCGCCAATTCCGCGGCGATCGTGGCCGACATGGTGCGAATCGAATCGGAGAGCGAGAGCGTCCATAGGGCCGCGTTGCCGGACGCCATCAGCACGATCATGGTTTCACCAATGGCCCGCCCGAACCCCAGAGCAATGGCCGCCAGAATCCCGGGTGCCGCCGCCGGCAGGACGACCCGTCGGGCCGCCGCCCATGGCCCGGCGCCGAGGGCGAGAGCGGCTTCACGGTACTGGCGCGGCACGGCCCGCAACGCCTCCTCGGCGACCGTGTAGATCACGGGGATGATCGCCACACCGAGCGCGACGCCCGCGGTGGTGGCATTCAAGCGGTATTTCCAGCCGAAGAGCACCTTCAGCCAGTCGGCCATCACCATCAGCGCGAAGAACCCAAGTACGACCGAGGGAATCCCGGCCAACATTTCGATGACCGGTTTGATGAACTCACGGGCGCGCCGCGGTGCGAACTCGGATGAGTACATCGCGGCGCCGACGGCAAGCGGGGTGGCAAACAAGATGGCGACCAGAGTCGCCTTCAGAGAACCGAGCACCAACGGCGGCAGCGCATACTTGGGGACGTCGGAGACCGGTTGCCAGATGAACGTTTTGGGCTTACCGGGTCGCGGCTCCACTTTTTCGAGCATCTGGCCGACCGTGACTTCCTTGTGCACTTCAGGAGATGTCAGTACGGGAAGGGCCTCCTTGCCGACGAACACGAAGATGAGAATGATCGATGCGATGGTTCCGAATGCGGCAAGGCCAATCAACCGGTGAGCGATCTGATCCCGTCGCCGGTCGGCGACACGAAGAGGAAAGGCGCGTCGGGGAGCGGAACCGGCAAGGTGAGAACCGGGGGCCTTCATCTGCGGCGGCGTCATCGGATGCTCCGAGTCGTGTCGCCATCGGGTCGATCTCCGACGTGGCCGCTGTCCGGCAGGCGGTAATACCCGACTTTGGTAACGATGCTCTGTCCTTCCGGCCCCAGGACCCAGTCGATCAGGTCTCTCGTCGGTCCCGCGGGAGAACCGGCGGTGTACCAGTAGAGGTTGCGTGATAGAGGGTATTTCATGGCGGCGACGTTATCCTGAGTGGCCGCATAGTATTCGGACGAAGAATCGGTGGCCAGAGCCACGGTCCGGACGCCCTTGGTGTACCCTATCCCTCCATAGCCGATCGCCTGACGATCTTTGGCGACAACGTTGACGATAGATGCCGTTCCCTGCAACATCTGGCACTCCGGTGAGAACTCGCCTTTCGCCAAGACGCGTTCTTTGAAGAACGCAAAGGTGCCGGAGTTGTTTTCCCGCGAGTAGAGCGCAATTTCCAGATCTGCTCCGCCGACCTGACGCCAGTTCGTGATGTCGCCCTGGTAGATCATTCGAAGCTGGTGCAGCGTGAGCCGTTGCACGGGGTTGTCCTTATGGACGTAGATGGCAATCCCATCCATGGCCGTCGGTATCTCGATCGCCGGGACAGCGCGCCGGTCGAGGAGTTCCGCCTTCTCCTTTTCGGAAATCGCACGGGACGACTGCGCGACGTCCGCCGAGCCGTTGATCAGAGCCGCGATGCCTGTGCCCGAGCCACCCCCAGTCACCTGCACCACAGCGCCCGGGTGCGTGCGCATGTAGACCTCGGCCCAGCGCTGCCCGAGAATCACCATGGTGTCGGAACCCTTGATCGTCACCGCCGCACCGGCAGAGACGGCGCCGGCCAGAAGCATCGCGACCCAGGCGACAGAACATGCTCTTCTCATGACAATCTCACAACTCCGGCCACGCCTCCATCTGCTCAACAGTACGACGTCGATCAACGCCTGCATCGCCCCGCAAGCGACAGCGGTCACGACTGAGTGCTCTGCGGTTTGACCGGCGGACGCCACATGTCCGCACGCCTGCAGCGTCGCGTGGCCTGCACAATGACGCCCGAGAGCGGGCCAAGGTCCAGCCGTGCTTTCCGTCCCTCACTTCCCGGCCGTGGCCTTTGACGCAACCGGGAAGTACCCTGTCTCAGTGACAACCGCCTGTCCCGATGGTGACAGGACCCAGTCGACCAGCTTCTTGATGTCGCCTTCCGGTTTGGTGCGCAGGTACCAGTAGAGGTCGCGCGCCAGGGGATACTTGCCGTTTTCCACCATCTCCTTGGTCGGAGGATAGGCCACAGAGTCGGCCGCCACAGCCACGGCACACTGCTTGACGCCCTTCGCGTAGGCCGCGCCGCCATAACCGATCCCGTTGGGATCCTTGGACACCGCATTGACAACGCTGGCCGTCCCGGGGAGCGTCGCCACGGCCGGCGCGAAATCTTCCCCTTCGAGGACGTTATCCTTGAAGAAGACATAGGTGCCGGAGTTGTTCTCCCGCCCGTAGAGATTGATGTCCGCATCCGGGCCGCCGAGATCCTTCCAACTCGTGATCTCGCCCACATAGATCTTCCGCAACTGCTCGATGGTCAATTGCGACACCGGATTGCTCTCACTCACGTAGACCGTCATGCCGTCCTTGGCAACCGGGATCTCGGTTCCCTGTGTGAAGTAGCGTTCCTTCATCTTCGTCTTTTCTGCCGGCTTCATGGGACGCGAGGCCTGACAGATATCGGTGGTGCCGTTGATCAATGCCGCGATGCCAGTGCCGCTGCCGCCGCCGGTGACCTGAATGACGATGCCGGGGTGCTCCTTCATGTACACTTCAGCCCAGCGTTGCCCCAGAATCACCATCGTGTCCGATCCTTTGATCGTGATGGCGCGTCCCGCGGACCCTGAGACCGCGATTCCCGCCACCATCAATGATGCCGCAACGATGAATGCCGTAATCCGCTTCATACCCATTCCCTCCTCCGAGAGACTCGTCAGATAGTATAAACCCATTCCAGAGTGATGGTGTTGTCCTTTACCTCGTTTTTACCCGCGGTCTTCGGGATCTCATAGATGAGCTTGAGCTTGCTGTTGCCGTCCCAGAAGTAGATCAAACCCAGACCATACGTCGTTGTCTGGTCTTGTTCGGTATCCCTGTCCGGGTCATAGAAATCCAGACGTGAGATCCACTGAAACCTTTCTCTGAGATTCTGCGCCCAGACGATGTCCAACCCGAGCACGTTGCGGGTTGTGTCGCCGGAGAGAAAACCCTTGGCGTTCTTGGGCTCTTTGCCGGCTACGAGCTCGCCTTTGAGCACACCGCCGCCCAGGCGCGGAAGCTCGTAGAAGTATTGTGCGTCAACGCCGTAGCGGATCTTGTCGGTGGTCGACGGCTGCTGCGCGGGGATCGACTGGTCGCTGGGGTTGAACTGTTTTCCCCAGTATCCGGACACGCCGAAGTCGAGGAACCCCAGCCCGCACGTCGCCCGAGCGATGACGTCTTTTGACTTGTTAGGGTCATTGGAGTTGAACGACTTATCATCCACGCCATTGCCATTATAGAGCCCCGCCTGAAGTCCCAATGTGTACCTGTCTTCAACGAGGAAGGACGTCTCCACCTTTACGCCGCGGTCGCGCTCGCCCGGAAACAGCGTGCGCGCCCACCGGGCCCGTTCCGGGAATTCGCGTTTGGAGGATGAGAACGAGATCTCGTAACCGAACAGCCAGTTGAATTGCCCCAAGGTGAACGTCAATTGACTCCACGGTTCGGTTACGCTGACGTAGGCATCCTTGAGCGAGACACCCGATGCCGAGCCGTCAAAGGAGACCGCTCCCGCGGCATTCGGGCTGGCTTGAAAGGCCGCTTTGAGTCGGGTGCGCCGGATGAAGAACCGGTTGAGCAGTTGCCCCTGGTTCTTCTTATCTGAGGATGTCGTCCCCAGAGCCGGACTGCCGATGGCATCATCATGGTACTCGTAGCGCGCCTGCACGTAGCCGGTGATCTTGACCTTCTTCAGCTTGGCAATGTCTGACTCCGCTATCGCCAGTCTCTCCTGCACTCCTGCCATCTGATCGGTGACCTGGTTGAGTTGGTCGTAAAGACTGTCGCTTTCAGGTTCCTCGCCTTTCGCCCAATGGGCTCCACCCATCAGTAAGCTGGCGCACAGTGCATATCGGATCAGTGTCACGGCACGGATCCTGCTCCGGGTCGCCTGCTTTGTCGTGGTGGGTCGGTTCAATTTCTCCTCCTTTGATATTCGTGAACGTACTATTCTCCCGTGGCGTGGCAGAGATGAAAGCCCCACACGAGTAAACGCCTGGTAATTGATGTGTTAATTTCATGTAAATTCTCGGCACGGGCCTCGTGCGGTCGGACCGGATCGGATCGCGAGTCTATGAGCGGACCGAGCTTCGAGGGCTTGGGCAGAGCGGAACCCCCCGGCTATGAGCTGTGCATGGCCGGAGGCACCGAGGGTCAATCTGGGCGGGTCTGGGGAAGACGGATGATGAAGCGGCTGCCGGTCGGCAGGTTGGGCTCGTACGAGGCGGAGCCACCGTGCGCCTCCGCCAAGTGCTTGACGATGGACAGGCCAAGCCCGGTTCCCCCCATGTCGCGCGACCGGCCGCGATCCACGCGGAAGAACCGCTCGAACAGCCGCGCCTGATCGGCTTCGGGCACACCGATGCCGTTGTCGGCGACTACGATGACAAGGTCATCTCCATCGAATGCTGTCGATATGTTGATGCGACCGCCGTCGGGGGTGTATTTCCCGGCGTTGTCGATCAGATTCATCAACATCCGTTCCAGCGCATCCCGGTCGGCGTAAACACGATCGACCGCGGAGGACGTCTCGAGAGTCAGTGTCTGGCGCTTCAAGTCGAACGCATGCCCGGTGTTTGACCGTATCTCCTCCAGCAGGTCGGGAAGGGGGAATTCGGTGCGCGTCAGTTGGTATCCCGGCGCTTCGATCCGCGACAATTCCAGGAGATCCCCGACGATACGGTCCATCCGGGCGGCATTTCGTTCAACGGTGTCGAGGAATCTGCCTGCCTCATCGCCAGAGACCCCCAGGTCGCGTAGCGCCGAAACGTACCCAATGATTGCGGTCAGGGGGGTTCGTAGCTCGTGGGAGACGTTCGCGACGAAGTCCCGGCGCATCTGCTCCATCCGGCGACGGGCCGTCACGTCGCGTACGACCAGCACGCCCCATACGTCGTCGTCACGTGCCGCGGCGATCATGGCGGGGCGTGCCACAAGTATGCGGCGTCGTGGCGCCATGGTCTCCAGCTCCTCGCTTTCCTGGGCTTCACCCGTCAGCAGTCTTTCCAGAAGCTCATTCAATCCACGGTCACGGAAGGCCTCAGCCTGGTGGCAGCCAATCGGGTCTGCGAGGAGGGAGCGATAGAAGCGGAGAAACGCATCATTGACCAGCCGAACAATCCCCTGTCGGTCGATGGCCAGCACGCCGTCGGACATGTTGGCCAGTACGGCCTGAAGCTGATCTCGTTCCCGGCCGGATTCCAGGAATCTCCATTGAACTTCGTCGGCCATCTGATTGAAATCGTGGGCCAGCTCACTGAGCACATCCGACCGGCGGTAGGGATCAATCGGTACCCGAGCATTCCAATCGCCCCGCGCGAAACGCGTCGCCGTCTCGGTCAATCCCGCCAATCGCCGTTGCGCTCGTAATCGCGACCACCAAACGCCCACCAAGACCACGACCACGCTCAGAAGCAGCGTGGCCGCGTTCCAGTGACCGGACGCCCAGAGTCCAAGTGCGGCCGCAACGAGTGCGATGGTGCCGGCGATCGACCAGGTGCGTGGCATGATCCACCCGGGAACGACGATCATAGTCTAACAGGTTGCTGAAAAAGAGCCAACCACTGTCATTCCGAGTCCCGCCGTTCTCCGGCGGGACGAGGAATCTGCTTTCTTCTCATAGGAAGAAACGGCAGATTCCCCGCTTCCCTCGCTTTCGCTTGGGGCAAGTCGCCCGGAATAACAAGTGGGGGCAATCCATCACTTCCACGCGTCTTTCTGCACCCCGCTAAAGCTCATCGCGCAGCTTGTAGCCGATGTTCTTCACGGTGACGATTGCCGCAGCCAACAGCGGTATCTTCTCGCGCAGATGCCGAACGTGGACGTCGACGGTGCGAGTCGACCCGTAGTAGTCGTATCCCCACACGGTGTTGAGCAGGAACTCGCGCGTGAGTACCCGGCCACGGGCACGAAGAAACGCTTCCAGCAGGCCGAATTCCTTGGCCGTGAGCGCGATCGGGGTCCCATCGACCTTCAACTCGAACCTGGCGCGGTCTATCTGCAAAGGACCGTACTGGTAGGAGGAGGGCGCTTTTTCGCCGCGTTCCAGCCGTCTCAGCATGGAGCGTACGCGCGCCAGAAGCTCGCGGGGAGAGAATGGCTTTGTCAGGTAGTCATCCGCTCCCATCTCCAGGCCGATGACCTTGTCGCTTTCCTCGGCCTTGGCCGTCAGCATGATGATCGGGATGAGCATGGTGCCTTCGGCTTGGCGCAGTCGGCGGGTGATCTCCAGACCGTCGATTCCCGGCAGCATCAGATCGAGGATGATCAGATCGGGCTTCTCCTTTTCGGCCCGCGCCAGGGCGGTCCGGCCGTCCCCCACGCGATAGGCGGTGAAACCCTCGCGCTGCAAATAATGAACGACGAGATCGCCGATGTCCTTCTCGTCCTCGACGACGAGGATTCGTCGTGGGGCTGCCATCGATTGTGAACATACCCCCCGGCGGGCGACAGATCAAGCCCGGCTGGAGAACGGGAACCCCCGCGCGAGGTGGCGGACCCGCCTCTTCGAGAACATGCATCATGCCGACCATCCGGTTCGGGGGGCCGTAAGGGTTGTTGCCTGTTGGTCCTTCGTTCGCTATGATGGCGGACGCCAAGAATCCGGCGACCTTGTGAACCCATTCTCGACCGGGATCACAATCCGGCAGACAGGGAGGCAATCACGGTGGATGCCAAGGTTCAAGACGGTCGGCGATTTCGTCTGAGCGAAGACTGGTTGGCGGTGGCGATTGGTCTGTTCCTCTTCCTGTTGTCCCTGGCCACCTTGGGTGGATGGGACCTGCTGGGTTGGGTTGTGACGACGAAGGTCTGGACGAGTCTCGCGGTGGCCTTGAAGCCGGTCTCCAGCGGTTATGGCCAGCTCCCCGGCTGGCTGTCACTCCTCCTTACGTACCTCTTCCTGCTTGGCCTACTCTCCTGCGGGGCAATGTTCTTGGGCGTCGGTCTCCGGAAGTTTGCATCTGCATTCACGCTGGTGTTTGTCATCAGCTATGTCTGCTGGATCGCCGGCGGTTGGGCGCATATCGCGGCAACGACCAACCAGCACGGGTCGTTCGGCATATCCTGGTCACTCAACCTGACCTCGGAGGCCGGGTACATCATCGCTCTGATCGTCGGGCTGCTGATCGGCAATTTCGCCCCCGGCTGGGTCGGTGCCATGCGAGGCGCCCTGCTGCCGGAGTTGTACATCAAGACCGCGATCGTCGTTTTGGGGGGCTTCCTGGGGATTACGGCGGCGGAGCAACTGGGGCTGGCCACATCGGTCATCTTCCGGGGGCTGTGTGCCATCGTCGAGGCCTACCTCATCTACTGGGCGCTCGTCTATTTCGTGGCCCGCAAGTGGTTCAAGTTCAGCCGCGAGTGGTCGGTACCTCTGGCCAGCGGCATTTCCATCTGCGGCGTCTCGGCGGCGATCGCCACCGGCTCGGCGATCAAAGCCCGGCCGGTCGTGCCGATCATGGTCTCCTCCTTGGTCGTGATCTTTGCCGTCGTGGAGCTGATTGCGTTGCCCTTCATCGCCCAACATTTCCTGCATGACGAGCCGATGGTGGCGGGGGCCTGGATGGGACTGGCGGTCAAGACCGATGGCGCCGCGGTCGCGAGCGGCGCCATCTCGGAGTCGCTCATCTTGGCCAAGGCCGCTGAACAGGGCATCCGCTACCAGCCCGGTTGGATCATGGCGACGACGACAACCGTGAAAGTGTTCATCGATACCTTCATCGCGGTCTGGGCGTTCATCCTCGCTTGGATCTGGTCGGCGAAGATCGAGCGCACCACTGGGGGACGGATTTCGGCCGTCCAGATCTGGGAGAGATTCCCGAAGTTCATCATCGGGTATATCGCCACGTTCGGGGCTGTCATCCTCATTGGCGCCCTGTCGCCCGGGTCGGTTGCTCTGACCAAGGCCGCCATGAATCAGGCCAATGTTCTGCGCGGCATCTTCTTCGTCATGACGTTCTTCACGATCGGCGTCGTCTCCGACTTCCGGAGGCTGTGGGCCGAGGGGATCGGCCGTCTCGCCCTTGTCTATGTGATCTGCCTGTTCGGGTTCATTATCTGGATCGGGCTGGTGATCTCATGGCTGTTCTTTCACGGCGTGAAGCCGCCGCTGTTGTGACCGGGCACTGCTGGGAACTTCGCACATGACCCTTGGAGCATCTAACACAATGAGAAGCTCAACGTGCGATGTGGCTTCGGCCTGTGCAATGCACCGGTGGCAGCCCCTCACCCTGCCCTCTCCCCAGAGAGGAGAGGGGAATCACCAACCTCTCCCCCCGGGAGAGGTCGCCCGCCGCAGGCGGGCGGGTGTGGGTGTTCTTCTATCGCTTACTCTGCTGGAATTTCTCATGGAGGGCATCGAACCATGACCGAGCCGAAACTCGCAGACGAGCTGCAGCGGATGCAGCACGAGCCGCTGTTGCCGATCGAGAAAAAACTGATCGCGTGGAGCATCGCGCTGGGGCTGTTTTTGATCGTCGTTCTGGTCTGGGTCAGCAGCACCTTCTTCGAGGTGTGATTCCCTCTCAGTCTGCCTCCGTGGGCATCCGGCAGCGTTGACTCCCGCCCGTTGCCGGCGTGGAAACACGAGTCCGCCGTCAACGGCGTGCCCTGATCCGGACTCCAATGGCGCGACATCACGATTCTGCTACCGACCCGGATACCGATAACGGATCTCCTGATCGCGCGTCAGGGAGGGGAAAGGGAGGTTCACGCGAAACACGAAGCGTCGCAGGTCCCACTTCGCACGTACGCTCGATCTGTCACCATGCGATGAGTACATCGGGACGTCCACCCGGACAATCCATTCATCCGGTTCATACTCGTTTGGATTCTTTCCCATGGTGAACCCGAGACCCAACTCGGCGAATTCCCCGGATTGCCCGTCGCTGCGCGTCAGAGCGGCGTAGGGCCGGGCATAAGCGCGCCACATCAGATTGCCACGAGGCCTCGGCACCGGTGCCTTGAAAGCCGGTTGTGCGATAGCGGCGAAGCGGCACCGCGCCCAGTTGACCATCGATGGCGAGGTCGAACAGTTCCTGAATGGGCAAGTCTCCTGATGCGATCCCCCAATGCATCCAGACCTCCCAGTGGCGATGCGGCCAGGTGATTCGCCCTGTCAAGAGGCGATACGAGAAGTCTCTGCCCAAGTCACGGATGCTCAGTGCACCATGCAGCCATATCCGGACAGGATGCAGGATCGTTGGGTGTTGCGGCTGAGAGAGTCTGATGTCGGCGCGTCCCCACGCGCGTTGGCCCCCAGACCAATCGTGCGGGCCAAGGGCTTCGAGACTGACATACTCCTCCCGATATGCTCCTGCGACAACCGAAAGCCATTCTTCTTCCTCGAGTTCTGACAGGCCGAGCGACAACTGAATTCCACCGCCGCGACAACCGAGGCGGTTGTACAGCGACACACCAATGTCCGACCTCATGTCGGTGCGCCGCAGGAGTCCCACCGACAATGCGATTTGGCCGGACAAACGGTCCTCGCGCTGTTCATACGAGGGCAGCGCCCCCAGTGCCAGCGCCGACGATGTACTCTGACCTCCGTCCCAAGTTAACCACGCGGCTGCCCCCAAGACCCAGCCAAACCGCTCCTGGTATGAAGGGAATGGTAACGCCCCAAAGCCCAGTCGGCCGACCGACCACAGCGGCCTCTGCGCCTCACAGACCGGGCCCTCGTTCTTGATCGTCCCGAATAGGCCGGAGGGATTCGACGTGTCCGTCGCGGTCGGCCCAACGACGTCTATTGAGTCGGGCATGGGGGCCGGTCGCACTTCTGCCTGAGCAGGAGACGTTCCTCCCGAGACGAAGCCCACAGTCGTGAATATGAGTAGACCGATGATCAATGCGCTGAGAATCGGTGGTACCGTCGGTTGCCCCATTCATCCGACCGGAACCATGACGTTACCGGTTCGGGTATCGGTACGAGACATTCTCCGACTGGCCGGCAAACTCGATCGGCAGGTTCAGACGAACCCGAAACCGTCGCAGGTCCCATTTCGCGCGACGCATCGACAACCCCGGATCATCTGCGCCGCTGGAATAGAAGGGGAGATCGATTCTGAGAACCCAATTGTCAGCATGGAATCCCCATTCCATGTAGTCGCCCGTGAGGGCAATACCGAGCTCCCAGAGGTCGCGATGACATCCATCCGCGTGCGCATAGCTGGCGAACGGTCGCAGGAAGAAGTCGGCGTAGCTCAATGAAAGGCGTCCCTCCACTCCGCCAGCACCCAACCCTTTGGTTCGGATCAGCCGAATCGGCAGTCCCGCGACACCTCCCTCGACTGCAGCGTCAAACCACTGCTGAACGGGGACATGACCGCTCGCAGCGCCCCAATACCCCCAGATTCGAAACTCCGGCCAAACCCTCTCCAGTGACGCTGATAGCTTGCGATACACGAAATCACCGCCTGCAATGTCGGTACCGACGGTTCCATTCAGCCGGGTCCTAATACCGAGAACGATCGGTGCACCCTTCTCTTGGTCGTCGTACTCGATCGTAAGCCGCGCCGCTGTCTGGTTGCCGACATCCCAATCCTGCGACTTCAACCACGCTGACGCACGGTAATCCTCACGCAAGACATATATCCTTGCAGACAGCCAACTCTCAAAAGCAGCCGGTCCTGCCTGAGCACGGAATTCAAGACCAGCACCGAGTCCGCGTCTTCCTACTCGCGAGTAGAAGTCGCCCGCGAGATGAAAACTGGTCGTGTCCTCCCGACCCCCAAGGTCGAGATCGGGAGAGATGCGTCCCGCAATCCTGTCGTCCCGCACGGAGTACAGGAGTTGAAGCAACAGACCACCCGATCCCGTGAGCCGGGTATGCTCCCAAGAAACGCGTGTCAGGCCGCCGACTTCCCACCCGTACTGCTCCTGATAGTACGCATCCGGAAAGGGCGCGAAACGATACGGCCCGATACGGAACAGGGATTTCTCGGCCCAGCAGACGGGGCCCGAAGACTTGATTGTGCCGAAGAAATTCTGATCGGTATCTCTACCGGTATCCGGTGAACATCGGAAACTCGCTGAATCGGGGAGGCGTAGTCTGGATTCTCCGATTCCGTTCGAAACCGGCGCGGTGCTCGTTGACGTTTGTCCCCGCACTGGAATCCCCGTCAAGAGCATCAAGAGCAATGTCCGCGTGAATCGAACTTGGATCAAACAGGGATTTCCCATACTGGCTCCCCCTTGATTATCTCAGATGCAAGAACGACTGCCTTCTGAAGATCGGGGGGAGCGCCGTCCGGCACTCCCCCCTTGCTCCCCTAATCAATCCTGTTGCCTGCTGCGGAAGCTGCGGCAGCGCCTGCCCGCCCCCTCGTCGCCATTCCGGAACCACTTCCAACAGTTCTTCGCCCAGCCGTAGACGGCTCCCCACGGGCTCCATGCTGTCCGTGGTCCTTCGTTCGGTGCTCCACCTGCTGTTAGCAAGCCTGGTGCAACCGCTGACGCCGCCACGGCCGGCTGCGACGCATGGTTCAAGAACACACTTGTGTGCGTCGCCGGCACGAAGGCCAGCAGGACGAGCAACATATCGGTCAGCATGATCGTGACCGCCAGCGAGGTCAAGAGTTTTCTTGCATTCATGGCCATCCTCCCGATGTGGGTGATTGAATTCCACTTGGTCATTCGCCTTGCAACTACACGGTTTGTGGCTACATTGTGGCGCCTCCTTTCCTTGAGGGGGTGGCCCCGGTGGCTGTGGTGGGATCGCCCGATCGTCCCATGGCCCCGGGGTTCCGTTTTGACCCTTTCGTTGGAATCGCCGCTAGTCCGTTGGTACATAAGCGCGTAACTCGGCCGTCGTCAGTGCGCCACGCACGATGACATCGAGAACCTGACCGTTTGTCGGGTCGAGCATCACGCGGGTTTCGTCCCAGCGCTCCACCCGATCAAATGGGCAATTGCAGTTGGGCTTGGCCAAGTCGATCTGCCAAGCGCTCGTTGAATCAGATGACCTCCAAACGAGGGCGACACGAGTCATCACCCTGCTCTGAGACGTGCTGCCCGGCCCGAGAAAGTCTCGAACTCGCTGCAAGCCGGTCGCCTCTTGGAGCGCCGACTCTGGCGGGATGATCCTTCCCCACCCGCTCACCGCCATCTTGGGCCAGACCTTGTTGCCGCTGGCGGTGCCGACGAACTCAGTCACGGAGGCGGCCAAGGCTTCTGCGCCGCCAAAACCCTCAATGACGGCCTGAACGGCCCCGTCCCGGATCAGCCAGGCGCTAGGGAGATACCGGAGTCGTTGAGTGGTTTCTTCGTCCAAGCGAAAGCACCCAAGCGCGTCAACTGACGTCGGGCTCCCGGGGACACGAGCCGGCGTCTTCAGGACCAGGGCAAGCGGGCGAACGCCGGTGTTTATCGCGGGAAGGCGACCTCCGGTGAGTCGACCGACGAGGTCACGCGAATCATCGTCGGCGGGATCGAAGAAGACGATCGCGGTCTTTGACCTTGGCCGGTCGGCCCGAAAGGCCTCCGAATTCCCGGGTAGCGGCAGGAATTCCAAGTCTTCAACTGACTCACCGGGGGATGGTATTTCCGGCGCTTCTTGGTGGGGAAACAGGTCGAAGCGGATGGCGAAGACAACGGCGGCGGAGACGGTGCCCCAAAGTACCGCTAACGCGCCAAGTACCCGAAATCCGATTCTGGGGAATCTACCCTTTCTTCCGCCCATGTTCGGCCTGCCTATGCTGACTCTTGCAGGCGAAGGGATCGAATCTGTCCCCCGCCGCCGACGGGGTAGCATGCGTGGCGTGTCGGCGGCGGGGTCCGAACGAGGCCCGCTCCCCCCGGAGAGACTCTCCAAGCGGGCGCCGACAGCACAGGCAGCAACTGCTGTGCCCAGGCCAGAGGCGCCGCACGTCCGATCTTCCCTCGTTGACTGCCAATCGAATGGCCGCTTCAGGGACTCCCTTGCGGGTTGTTGAAGGTGCGTAGTGCGTCGCGCTACTTCGCAGCACCACTACGCAGCGTGCCCGAAAAACGCATTCTCCTCCTCCGGCCGTATCCGGCAGTGGAATAGTCGACCCATTCGCGGGTAGTAGGCACAGAACACGTTCCTGCATTGCCGCTGCCGCTTTGTTGGTGAAGAACAGCGCTTGACTATGTGTACTTCACGACATATGGAATGTCCGGGTAGCAGGCCACCGGCCGCTTCAGCCGGGGCCGGAAACCGAATCTGCACGAGTCGAGAATGGGTGTTGTACCGCGCGGAGTTCACGCGGAGGTTGAACGTTTTCCCTAAAGGAGGTTTTGGCCATGAAGTTGACCAAGCTGTTGCTGGTGATCTGTCTGTGTGTCTTGGTCCTGTCGCCCAGTGCATGGGGGATCAGCCGGGAACGACTGACGACGTCTGCGGGACACCCCAACGATGACTTGAGTATTGCGACCACCTCAAGTCACAGACTGCGCGGCAGTGTCCTGTTTGTCGGTTGGCCCGGTCTTCGTTTGCCGTTGCCGCTGGCTTGGCTGCCCGTGCCAAAGACAGCACCTTCGTCATCGGCCCCGTCTCGCTGGCTGTCGAACCCAAGGAAGGTCCGTCGATGAGCGCGACTGTCACGCACACATGGGTCGCCGCCGTCGAAGAGAGAATGAAGCACCGGGATTATGAAACGGCGCTCAAGCTGCTTCGGCGTGAGGCCGACGCTCGGGCCGGTACTCATGGGACCAATGATCGCTGGACCATGGACGCTCTGTGCGGAGAGTGCCTGGCGTTCCTCGGCCGTTATCAGGAAGCCTTGTCCGTCTCGCGCCAGGTCGCGCGGGCACTGCAACAGGGCGATGACCATGGGCTTTATGCCCGAGCCTGCTTTTCGATGTCCGTGGCGCAGTACTATCTGGGCGATCTCGAGGCCGCATGCGAAAGTGCCAATCTGGCTCTCTTCACCTACAAGAGGATCGATGCGCCGGAAGGCGAAGCCCGGGCGCTCAACTGGCTCGGAAACATCCTCTTTGACAGGTCCGAGTATCGGCAGGCCATCGCCAGCTACAGGGCGTGCGCGGACATCGCACTGCGACATGGTCTGCCGCGATGGGTCGCCGTTGCCAACAGCAACACGGCCCGTACCCACCTGCTCACGGGGCACCTGGCTGAGGCCAAGGAAACTCTCCGCGGTGTCCGTGAGTTTCACGCGGAGAACGGCGACGTCCTCAGCGTGATTCGCTTTGATCTTTCGGCGAGCTACGCCGATATCCTCGGCCATCGCTTTGCGGAAGCGGAAGCCACACTGCAGCGTCTACGCGCTGAGCGCACGATATGCTCGTACCCCCGGGAGGAGGGAATCTGGTACGAGTACATGGGAGAGTTGGAGTTCTCCCGCGGTCGGTTGGACGCAGCGGCCGCCCAGCTCGAGTGCGCAGTCTCACGGGGGGTGGAGATATCCTCGGAGACGATCATTGGTCAATCGCGTCGGCTTCTGGCCGAGGTCCGTTTGGCGCAGGGCGACCTCGATGGCGCGATAGCCGAAGGGGAACGGGCACTGGTCTCGATTCGCAAGGTCGGTGAACGCTTCGAGGAGGGGGCGGTCCACCGTGTGTTCGGTGAGGTTTGTTCACGTCGCGGGGAGGTGGGCGAGGCGGCCAGGGCGTTTCGACAGTCGGTTCACATTCTCCGTTCCATTGGTGCCCAACTGGAATGGGGCAAGTCATGCTTGTCGGCGGGGCGGTGTCCGTTGTTGTCCAATCGGGAGCGGCTGGCATACCTGATGGAAGCCGAGCGACTCTTTGACGAGGTCGGCGTATCCTACTGGGTCGAGCAGACCGACTCCGAACTGGTGCGGATTTCGGAGGACACAACCGCCAGGATCTATCCGCGCAACGGCGACTCGCGCAACGGCAAACCCACGTTCGTCGCCGAAGACGCGTCGACGGTGGAAACACTGCGTCTGGCCGAGCGTTACGCCCGCAGTGACATAGCCATCCTGATCACCGGCGAGACCGGCACCGGCAAGGATCTTTTGGCTCGCTACATTCACGGCGTGAGCCCGCGCCATGAGGGTCCCTTCGTCAGTGTGGATCTGAACACGATCCCGGAGGCGTTGTGGGAAAGTGAGCTGTTCGGCCACAGCAAGGGAACATTCACCGGAGCAGCCGGGGCGAAGCCAGGGCTCTTGGAAACGGCGGCGGGAGGAACGGTCTTCCTCAACGAGATCGGGGACCTGGCTGTGGGGCTGCAGGCGAAGCTCCTGGAGCTTCTGGACACGAAGCACATCCGGCGGCTCGGTGAGACAGCGTCCCGCGCACTCGACGTTCGCTTCATCGCGGCGACGAACCGTGATCTGCGGGAGGCCGTGGACAAGGGCATATTCCGTGCCGACCTGTTTTTCCGCCTGGAACAGGCACCGCTGCATCTGGCGTCGCTTCGCGATCGCCGCGGCGATGTGCTTCCGTTGATTCGGCACTTTCTGGCCGAGTTCACCGTGCCCGCACACTGCACGGTCGATCTGGCAGATCAATCATGGGTGCGGCGTGCCCTGCAGGCTGCTTGGGATGGCAACGTCCGTCAGTTGCGCAACTTCCTGTGGCGGCTGGCAACACTCACTGAGCCCAACGGCAACGGCGAATTCGCGCGATGTGCTGAGGAACTCCTGGACCGTCATCCGGTCCGTTCCCGCGAACAGGGTGATCCGGGTTCTGCTGACCAGCTTTCGGTCCGACTGCGCACGGTCCTGGAGCGGAACAACTGGAATCAGCGTGCCTCGGCGCGGGAGTTGGGCATATCCGAGGGAGGAGTGCGTCACCGGATGCGGCGGTGGGATGTAATGCGTCCAGGGCTTGAACGAAGCCCATCAGCGCCTGCCGGACGGTGAAATCAACGCACGGTGTTGAAGCGATAGCCCGCGGGATATCATCCCCGCGGGCTGGCGCTTCGTCGTCCCGACTCTATTACGAGAGGCGGACAAGGGGCTACACCCATTGTCACCGGTGAGGTCGCAGGTCGGTCGCCTACCGTCCGGAATCGCTGGACAAGTGAAGATTTTCGCTTATTTTGAGATGAGGGGAAGTGAAATCTTGATCCCGCAGGAGGACAACGACATGGAACACGCAACCCGCCATCCAGGGTCGGGGCACTTGGTTCGCGCCTACCGGGCCGTCGGAGTGCTTGCCGGCCTGCTGTTCGGCACACTGGGCATCCCCGTCGCGGGCCAATGCCAGCAGTACTCCAGTGAGAATGACCTCATTGAGGTGATGTTCTCCCCAGAGTCCGTGGTCCGACTCCGCGGCGGACAACTCGTCGATCTTGGGGCACAGAAGGGGCTGACAGGGCTGAGCCAGTTGCAGCAGGAGCTTTCCGGGGCCCGATGGGAGCGGATCTGCGAAGTCCCCGAAGAGCAACTGGACGAAATCCAATCGCTGGGGGAGGCCAACACCGGGCAGCCGGTCTACAACCTGAACAACATCTATCGACTGCGCACTCCTCAAGGTCAGGATGTCTGGGCCATCAGCCGGAAGCTCGAGAGTCTCCCAGGTGTGATTCTGGCACGACCGGTCCCGAAGCCGACGCCGCCCCCGTATCCGCCTCCCGATTTCGTGCCGATTCAGGGGTATCTGCGGGATGCCGGGATCGTCCCCTCGGGAATCGGCATGGACCTTGTCTGGACGCTGCCCGGCGGCAATGGGGTCGGCGTAAACGTCTGCGATCTGGAATACTCCTGGAACTACTCGCATGGGGATATCACCAAGGCACCGGGATCTCAGATCAACATCAACGTCTCCGATCCATTCGGGAACACAGATCACGGCACCGCGGTCATTGGTGAGTTGGTGTCCGACGCCAACGGGATGGGGACCACAGGTATCAGCTACGGCTCCAACCTGAGAACCTGTGGCACCTACTACGGTCTGCCTCCCAGTTGGAACGTTCCGGGTGCGCTGGCGGTGGCGATCACCAATCTGACGGCCGGGGATGTGATTCTTCTGGAGCAGCAGTGGGAGTACACACCCGGCAGCGGCAACTACATCCCGATCGAGTGGTGGCTGAACTACTCGCCCAGCGCCCAGACCTTCAACGGGGTCTATGCCGCGATTACCAATGCGATCGCTCTCGGCATCCATGTGGTCGAGGCGGGGGGAAACGGCAACGTCAACATGAGCGCGCTGGTGTGGTTCGGGAATTCGGGCGCGATCATCGTGGGTGCCGGCGGGGTTAATCCGGGCGGTGCCTACCCCGAAGGGGACCGTCAGCGACTCTCTTTCTCGTCCTACGGCGCGCGCTTCGACCTGCAGGGATGGGGTGAGGATGTCGTGACAACCGGCTACGGTGGATTCTACGGCTTCGATGGGCCAAACTACTATTACACGAATTCGTTCAGCGGGACATCGAGTGCCTCACCGATCGTTGCGGGCGCGGTCGCTGCCGCGATGGGATACTGGAAGACGAATTTCCAGGGACCGTTGCCGACGCCGGCATACATGAGGAGCACACTGATCGCCACCGGTACGCCCCAGATCTTACCGCCCGCCGGCAACATCGGACCGAGGCCGAACCTCTGGGCCGCGATCAACAGTTTCTGTCAGTGTCCCTGTCACGGTGACCCGCAATGCGACGGAGTGCCAAACGTGCAGGATGTCGTGCAGACTGTGAATGTCGCCTTCCGCGGCAGCACGCCGGTGTTCGATCCACAGTGCCCACATGAGAGGACGGATGTCAGTTGTGACAACGTGACTACCGTGGTCGATGTCGTGAAGGTCGTCAACGTGGCCTTTCGCGGCGCCAGCGCATCCAGCGAGTATTGCACGCCCTGCCCGTAGGGCCCTTGGAGTGCGGCGCGATCGAGGCCCGCGGGTCGATTGGCCCGCGGGCCTTGTTTATGGACGGTGCCTCACAATTGTCTGGGCAGAGACGAATGCGGCGCCGGGCGGGCTCCGATTGTATAGATTGCCTCGCCTTGGAGGTGCCAACCATGCCACCTTCCGATTACAGTTTCCGCAACCTTGCCCCCGGAGTGCACTTCGCCACCGCCAGCGACCGATATGCGGCGTGGATCGGACAGATCTACTCCGGGGATCGAGACTACAAGATCACGCGCACGCCGAAGACCGTGAAGGGCGAGTCATTTGTTGAGGAGAAGCTCCCTGTCCGATCGGTCATCGAGTACTACGAGCACTACAGCGCCTTGGAGCTCGATTTCACGTTCTACGCGTTCTTGCTGGATTCCGAGGGGAAGCCGACACGAAATCATGCCCCGCTCGTCGAGTACGCCAAGTGGCTCCCACTCGATGCTCAGGTCATCCTGAAGGTCCCGGAGGGGATTTGCGCGAAGCGCATTTGGAGGTCCGAAGGTGGCAAGAGGGTTCTGGCAGACAACCCGGACTATCTCAACGCCCGGAAGTTCGTGGACCAATTCTACCGGCCGGCAATCAGCATTCTCGGAGACCGAATCGCCGCCTTCAGTTTCGAGAAGGGGTACCAGCGCAAAGAGTCCTGCCCGTCGCCGGAGGAGAATATCGACGACTTGGGCGTCTTCTTCACGTCAATACCCGGTGATGAACGCTACCACATTGAGGAACGCACGGACCGGCTGAAGACGGAGGACTATTTCGTTTTCCTGCACGAGCAGGGGATCGGCAACATCTTCAGCCATTGGACGTGGCTGCCGGACTTGCGGACCCAGTGGGCACAGGTCGGGGGATTCACCAGTCCCGTGCTATCGATCACGCGGCTTCTAACGCCACTGCGGATGGGTTATGAGGAGTCGTACGCGCGGTATCATCCCTTCGACAGACTGAAAGACGAGTTTGACGCGATGTACCGGGATGCCGCCTTCCTGATTAGGGAGGGGATTTCGATCCATCTGCCGACCATCACCGTGGTCAACAACCGCGCCGGGGGAAACGCCAATGAGATCAGCCGCCGGGTGAAGGACGAATTGTGCAAGCTGCTGTAGCGAAGTTCACATTGACGTGCCAGGACGCGCTGGACTTCTCCGAGTCGCAAGCGGATAGCAATCGGCCCGGCCCCGAGAGCAGATCACCGGGGCCGGGTCGCAGCGTGCAAGAAGTCTTATGGTCTGAACTTATGGACGTACCGGCAATCGCTCTCGATCATTTACTGCTCATCTGAGGCCTGGATTGCGCTACCGGCCTCGGTCTTCTCCCACGTGTCGATGAATGCGCCCTCGGCGGTGGAGATGATCCTGTTCCCATCGACGATCATGGTCGGTGTCTCAATGGATGGTGTGAAGCCCGATGCCGTTTGTCCGGTCACGATGCGGACCAACTGGGACTTTTTCACGAGATCGTAACCGGTCTTCTGCCCGAGGAGATGGTCATTGAGACTGCTGAAGAGGATCTTCTCCTTGAGTGTTCCCGATTTGATCTGGTAGCGCGACGCGAGGGAGTAGGAGCATAAGGCGTCGTTGGGACCCTTCCAGATCACGTTGAGGTTCCTGTGGGCGTTGGTGAACGTGAGGATACCGGTGACGTCGGGTTCCGACTTCACCGTGCCGTCCGGCAACTGCCGGGACACGAGGCGATAGGTGCCCACGACATTGGGATTGCCCGCGTGAGCCATGCCGGCACCCAGCAACACCAGCGCGAGTCCGGCGGCCATGGCATTTCGAAACACAGTCGACAGGGGTCTGACCACGGTGCATTCCTCCTTGGTATTGGCAGCATTCGGAGCTGTGTGTTGACGAATCGCAAGCCCCGGCGACACAGCTCCTCGGTCACGGGACTGGCAGGATCGCGACACGGCCGGTTTCTTGGTCGTGCCGGACATTGCCGGAGGGATACCACGGGAGGACCCTTAGGTCAAGATGAATATGATAGTCATGTTCGTTTTCTTCTGCGAGATCGGGACGGCGGTGCCGTCGCCGGTCCTGCGACTCCGCGCCTGTGTGTCAAATGCCGTCAAACGCCACGTGCCGCGTTAACGCGTACGGCGTCAAGGAATTATGCCATCGGTGATCGCCGGAGTGAATCGGATTCCCAGCGTTCACGGTGCACAGGGATCGCAGAAACGGCCGGTGGGGTTGTACCCCCGGAAGGCAACGTCGACAACACTGACCACGTCATGCACGGTGGTCGCGCCGTCGCAGTTCACGTCGGTCTGTTCGCGCGGACACTGCGGGTCTAAGGCCGGCGCCGTGCCGCGGAAAGCAACGTCGACCGTTCTGACGACATCGTGCACGGTCGAACGGACGCTGTCGCACTGCGGATCGGCATGGCAGGGGCAGGCGCAATTGCAGCCGCCGACGGCCACCAAGAACGCGGTCGACTCCGTGCCGCCATTCCCGTCGTCGGCTGTCAGAGTGATCTTCGCGCTTCCATCCGATGCGGACGCCACGTGCAGGATGGTCCCGTCCACCCACGCGTCGGCGATCACCGGTTCGGAGCTCTCGGCCCAACACGAGAGGACATCCCCGTCCGGATCCGTGAAGACCGCCGAATCGGCCAAATCCAGCATGTACTCTTGCGGGCATCCCGTCATGGTGAGGTCGCTCATCCGGCGGACCAGCACCGGCACGGTGTTGACTTCGCCCACCGACATGAGTGACTCATAGAAGTCATCGTCGATCGGGAAGTCCAAGGCGGCGAACTCGGAACGCAGATCGCTCTTGAAGGCGTACGATACGGCGGCGATCATCAGTGTGGCGCGGGCCGAGTCAGCGGCGAGGGAGTTGTTGTTCTGGTCGTACTGATCCATAACATACTGGTCGAACTGCTGCAACAAGTGCAGCATCCGCTTGGTCGGTGCACGGTACCCCCAACCCGATGTCTCGGCATGCTCGCAGAACGTGTAGGCGACCGTCATGAATGTCTGCATGGCTGAATCGCCGGGAGGATCGTTCCAGGTACAGAAGGGCGTGCCGGCGGCGAGGTAGTCGTTGTACTGGCTGCGTACGAAGGCCATGGATGACGTGACGCTTTCTGTGATCTCGAAGACCAGATCATCCGGCAGGTTGTACCGCCGGGCGGCATTGAGCAGAGCCCAACCCGTCGCATGCTGGTAGATCTGCGCCATGGTCTCCGAATAGATCATGTTGGCCGGGCCGTCGATCCGGCCCCCATAGTAGAAGTGGGCGGGGGTGTTGAGCGTGAAGTTGTGGCCCATCTCGTGAAACAGCGACGAGTAGCCGATTGTGCCCTGCAGGAAGACGTCGCCCACGCCGAAGGCGACCGGGTCGGAAAACCAGATCGAATAGGCGCCGCCGAACGTCGAGTCGCGCAGCATGACCTCCTCGAAGATCGAGTTATAGAAGTACGGGCCGTCATTCGTGAAATCCATCTGCGCGACCGCCGCAACGGTCAGGATCTTCTCGAGAGTCTCTCGCGCGATCGACCGGAAAGACGAATCGTCAAAGGCCGAGAGGTTGGGGGGGATACCGTAGAGACGCGTTCCGAGCGGCGGCATTGTTGATGGTATGGTGATCGGCATGTAGGAGGGGATGTCGCCCGGATCGCACGTCGGCGGGACAAAACGCACGAGCGTCTGTGCCGTGTCTTCCGCGCCACCCACGTAATGTGAGATCACAGATACAATGTAGTTCCGGGTGACTTCCGCGTAGGTGTGCGATTGCGGGAAGTAGTCGTCGTATACTGTCCCGTCCCCCCAGTCCCATGTGAACGGTCCCGACGTCGGCGCAATCTCAACCCCGTTGAGCTGCGCCACGCCGGATGCCGAATCGACGGCTTCAACCCACAGGAACAACGTCGGCGGATCGCCGAAGAGAACCTCGCTGTAGTTGAAGAGCCCGGTCTGCGCCAGACCGGGGATAGGCCACAGCAGTACGAGGAGAAGCAGTACAGTGCAGGAGGGTCTTTTCATGTGCCGCTCGCTTGGCATTGTTCCCAGGAGCACAGATCACAGAGTGTGAACTTCCACAGACCCTGTCGTCCGTGGGGTGGAAGGGCTCCGCATCGCATCCTTGTTGTCTCGAGACAGACGACCGAACTCCATCGACAAGATAGTACTTGTCGTCACATGGTCAAGACGGTTTGTGAGCGTCGATTCAGCCGCCCGGGAGGAACGATCTCGGGCACGGTCTCGACAAGACGGAGGCGTCAAAGCACGCTGAGATCAGTACCGGCACGATTCGCCGTCAGGACGGCGAGCCGCGCCAGCGGCGCCACAGGAAGTAGGCGGGGATGCTGACCAGCAGAATCGCCAGTCCGATTAGGGAATCGCGGGTGTTCTCCCGCAATAGTTGGTACATGAGTCCCAGTGCGACGAGGAGGAAGAGTGCCGGTGTGATTGGGTAAAGCGGCACGCGGAAGGGGCGTTCCAGATCAGGACGGCGGATGCGCAGGACATAGACCGAGGCGATGACCAGCACATACCAGATGGTCGACACGAACACGAAGTAGCGGATGATCTGCTCGAATGTCCCCAACAAGCAGTAGCCCGCCGACACGACCGCGAGGATCGCCAGCGCATTGGCCGGTGTGGCAAAGCGGCGGTGGACATACCCCACGGCCGCGAAGAACAGCCCCGCCCGGGCCATGGCGAAGAAAACGCGCGAGCCGCCGATCACCATGCCGTTGATGCTCCCCAACGTGGACACGAGAACCAATAGGTTGACAAATACGCCGCCATAGGCACCGAGTCCGCGGCTGGCCATGTCGACCGCGACCGAATCGGACCCGGCAATCCCCGGGATCGTGAGCACATAGGCGTACCCGGCGTTGACGAGAACATAGATCACGGTGACCAGCGCCGTGCCGAGAAGCAGAGCGCGGGGGAGATCGGTGCGGATGTGGCGAACCTCGCCGGAGAGAGTGGGGCCATTGGACCACCCTTCATAGGTCCACATGACGGATGCCAGCGCCAGGGCCAGTGCCGACAAGTGCCAGCCGGATGAGGGAGCACTGATCAACGGTCTGAGATTCTCCCAGTTGCCGGCTGAGGTGAAGACCGCCGCGCCGACCAAGGCCACTAGCGCGCCGACTTTGGCCGCGGTGGCGGCGGACTGAACTCGGGCGCCGAGAATCACGCCGCGGGCATTGAGACCACAAAGGAAGACGGAAAGCAAAGCCGCAACCAACGACTGGGGCACGGGAAGGCCCGGAAACAGTCGCGCCAGGTATGCGGAGAAGACAACAGCAACGGCAGCGATCGAGGCAGGGTAGGTGATCAGCAACGCCGACCAGCCATAGATGAATGCCGGCAGCGGTCCGTATGCCTCATGGAGGAAGACGAAGCTGCCGCCGGTCCGGGGGAACATCGCCGCCGGCTCGGCATAGGTGAGCGCGCCGCACACGGCCAGCACGCCACCGACCAGCCAGATGGCGATCATGGGTCCGAAGCGGTCGAGCGAAGCGGCGATCTGCGGCGGGGTGGCAAAGATCCCCGAGCCGATCATGATCCCCACGATCAGCGCCGTGGCATCCCACTTCGTCAGCACGCGGCGGAGCTCGCCGCGGTTTGACTCGGTGCCCGATGCGATTGTCTTCTGCATTGTCTGTGCCCCGGGTGTGCAGAGCACGCGAGCCTGAAGTCGCCCGGGAGAACAACATAAGTCGCAGATGCCTCCCAGAGCAAACGCACGGCCATCCGATCAGCCGTGGCCGTGCATGCGCCTCGGGGGACTCAGTTCACACTCTGGGAATAGGCGGCGGCCCATGAGAACAAGCGACCGTACATTGCGTTTGGCGATCAGTGCCATCCAGCGGTCCGTGCCTGCTCCAATGAACGGAACCACCCCAGACTGTCGCGCGCCGAGACGACTTTCATGGCTCGATCCAGGGTCATGCCAGGGAAAGTCGCCAGGTCGAAGACGTTTGCCGTGTTCAGATTCACCCGCAGCGGCTGGGTCGGCTCCGGGAAGAAGATCGTGGCTGGAATCGAGAACGCGTGATTCTCGACCCACAGTTGCGTCCCGACGTTTCCATCCAATGCGCGAGTGCCGGCGAGGACATCATCGCGAATGCGTGTGAACGCCGAGTCGTACTCCGCCCTCTGGCGACGGAAGTCCATGATCCGCCCCGTCGTTCCTGTGTATGCGGTCCGTTCGTAGAGAATGCCCAACTCATCGGTCGCCGTCTTTGCCACGGTCGTGGCCAAGAACAGCGACAGCAGCTCCCGGCGATCCTCCGGATAGAGGTCACACCAGGACTTGATGAACGAGATCATCGGAGCGCTGGAGGAGTCCACCGTGGGGCGGATGGCTTGCCAGACACGCGCCGTCTTCAGGATGATGTTCTCCAGCGGCGTGAACACGTCCCGTGGCCGCAGCGTCGTCGGCGCCGGGTGTCGCAAGAACGGCCGATAGAAGGTCCAGTCCAGATAGTGGCGCGAGAGAACCGTGTCGGTGGCCATCCGGTAGAAGATGGTCGCGACCACTCCTTCCGAGGCCAGCATCTCCTGCGCGCTCCTGAGCCGACACCGGTCGAACAGCGGCGAGGTATGTTCCAGGAAAATCAGCTCCGTGAGCGACATCCCGGAGGTATCCACCTGCGGCAAGACCTTGCGGTGGATGAAGTCGTTGTGCCGAACCCCCTCCAGCCGCAAACGCGTGTCCAGATGGGAATGCCACAGTTGACGGACATCCTGCGTGTAATTCCAGGTCTCGCGCTCAAGGTCACTGTACCGCTCGACCTGATCCATGGCCAGTTGCTGGAAGTGGATCCCCCATCCCTCGGAGAATGCGACATAGTCATCGGTGATCCCCATGCTGACGTGCTGCTTGGGAGTCCAACCTTCCCACCGATCCGGCCACACGATGCTCATCATCACGTGGCCCAGTTCGTGCGAGAAGATGTCCATTTCGCCGTTCGCGATTCGGCTGGAGTCCAGCACCAGATCAACGTAATGAAGCTTGGGGAATCGGTGGACCGTGCTGCCTTCGATGATGGCCAATCCCGTCCGGGCATAACCGCCTTCCTCGGAGGAGACATACAGGACATTGGGGCCTGCCGTGTCGCCGGTGAGGTTGCGCAGACACTGTGTTACCTTGACGAGAGAACGGTGAAAGGGTTGTCCCAACTCCGTCAGGATCAATCCGGCCAGGGGATCATCGTGGGCCAGTATGTGCCCGCATGGTAGTTCACCGTCGCAACTGTCCGCCGGGGCGACTACGATCTCATGGAGAGGGTCGGGAAAGATCAGATCGGGAATCGATTGCGCTGTCGCCTCCCATGGCACGAAAGCGACAATACAGGAGATGATCCCGCACACAGATCGCACTGACATGGAGATGCTCCTTGCTGGGTTCGCCGCATAGGCGGGTCTACGGAGTGTGCCGCTGTTTGTTGCATCCGGGCCCGGCGCATCCGAGGTTGACACGGAAGCGCACATTGCTCTTCTTCATTTCGCGGACAGAATTGGGCATCCGATAAGGAGTGATGGCCATGTGGAGAAGAGGAAAGCTCGTCGCGGTCGGCGTGGCGGTGGCGCTATGCGGCATTTCCTGCCTGCGAACGGTTCCATCCGGGGTGACACAGAGGGAAGCGGATCGGATCGCATCGACCTATCTGGAGGCCCGGAACACTGCCAACCTGGGTCTGCTCGATCAAGTCTTCGATGCCGCGGTGGTGGTCCATGACTGCGGTGCTCCCGCCGACATACTCGGACTCGACTCCCTGAAGTCATACTACCGCGGGAGTCATGCCGGATTCCCGGACCTCAAGATGACATTCGAGCAAGTGCTCGTCTCGGGGAACGACATGATCGTCCGGTGGACAATCACCGGGACCCAAACGGGACCGTTGTGGGGAATGCCGCCCACGGGGAAGGCGGTCCACTTCTCCGGCTTGGCCATTGATCGGATCGCCAACGGGAAGATCGTGGAAGAGTGGGTGTATTTCAATCTCCTTGACCTGCTGCAGCAACTGGGGTTCACGCTCGTGCCACCCTCGCCTCCTGTCGGCCATTGAGTCGGCGCGACCAGGCATCGGCGGATCACGCCTGCGAGGGAGTTCGTGAGTCGGAATCGGGATTCCGCGCCCCGCCGCTCAATCAAACTCATTGCGCGGATCGGCCGGCGTCTGTTCGCGGCCGACACATCCAATCACGACGTCAGCCCGGTTGTAACTCTCTCCCTTCATCGGTGAGCCGTGGAGCCGGCGCAGCATCGCCAGTTGCCCGGTGTGCGTGAGGGCGTCGGCGATCGGTCCTTGAAACAGGCGGGCCGGCTCATACCGAAGCGACGCGCCGGAGGCGAGGTAGGCGTCGAAGCGACCCAGCGTCTGAAAGAACCGCTCGCACTCCCCATCCCATTCCTGTGGTTCCGAGTCGCGCCAGACGGGAGCACCGTTCACCATGCTCAAGGCCCAGTCCAACAGGTCGCCCATGTGAGCGACGATCTTGACCGGAGAATTCGCGGCGGGTCCTGGTCGAAAAGTCGCAAACGACTCCGGAGCGCCGCGCATGGTCTTGGCCGCACGGTAAGCCACAGTGGCGATTGTATGCCGGAGGAATTCGACCTCGGTCATCGGGATACTCCCTCCTTCCACGGAATTCCGCCCGGAGTAAGATCTGGCGGGGACTGGAGGTCAAACGGTTCCGTGGGCGGTGTCGGTCCTCATGTCTGGGCGACGAGGATGCGGGACTCGATAAGCTCAAGTCAGATGATCGGTTAAGCGCTATCCGTTGCCGTGGGTGAGAAAGAGATGCCGTATGATCCCAAAGACACTCCGGACGAGAATCCGCCTGTTCGCCTGCCTGTGGATTGGACTGTCTGTGCTTGCTTCGGATCAACTGAGTGCCCAGTCGGCAGGGAGTAGAATCAGTGTCGGCGCGCCAACGAGCCCCATCCTCCGGGTCTCAAGACCTGATCCTGCTCGGTCACTTCTTCTCGGAGATCTCGACCGGCAAGTCCTCCTTGCGCGACCACTCCTGAAATGATCCGTCGTATAACCCAACGTCATAGCCCAGCATCTTGGCCGCCACGTACACAGGGCAGGCCATCCGGCCCACTCCGCAGTATGCGATGATCCTATGTCCCGGCTTCAATCCGGCGCGTTCGCAACGTGCCGCGAGCGAATCGAGCGGCATATAGCAGTCGAGACTGTCGACGACCGTGGAAGCAGGGATGCTGATCGCACCCGGAATGTGGCCGCCGCGGAATACGTTGAGACTGGCCGTGGCATCGAACTCCTTTGGTGACCGAGCGTCCACAACCTGGACTCCTGGAGAGTTGTAGCACACGCGCATGCTGTCGAGGTGGACGACGGTCTTTTGACGCACCTTCGGCACGAACGTTCCCGGCGCATACTCCGCATCGTCGCTCGTAACCGGCAATCCCGCCTCCTGCCACGCCGCCAGTCCACCGTCGAGGATCATGGTGCGATCGCCCATCCCCAAGTAGTCCAGCGTCACGAATACGCGCGCCGTTCCGGTGACGTCACCCAACACATGGCAGAGGACGATTCGGCTCTCATTGGAGACGCCGAGCGTTCGCAACACAGCGGCAAGCGAATCGACCGAGGGCATCTCGTAGCCGAGTTCCGGAGTCGAGACGGCCAGCCATGCGGGCCAGAGGAAACGGGCGCCGGGTATGTGCGCGCGGGTGTAGTCGTCGCGGAGAGAAGCAACATGCAACACCACGACGTCAGAGTCGCGAAGATGGTCCGCCAGCCATGCCGGTGTCGCGGTGATCGCCGGTGTACTCCCGATGACTGCTTCGCTGCCGCCAGTGAGGATGCCCGCGCACACGGCCGCCAGCATGACAATCTGATGCATACGTCGCACGGCTGATCTCCTTCATATCTGCTGTCGGATACGAACGCCCGACTGCCGGGCCGGAGGGAAGTGACCATCGCGGTGGTGCCACGGCTGGGGCGGACTCATGCCATCACGGTCAGCTCGAGTTCGATTTCCAGCTTCAGAACCCGCGAGATCGGACAGCCGACTTTGGCGGCGGCCGCGGCCTCCTCGACCTTGGACTTGTCGGCGCCGCGCGCCTTCACCGCTGTCTGCAGCACGCTCTTCGTCAATGTCAGGTTCTCGAAGGTGATCGTGCAGGTCGTCTCGATGGCCTCGGGGGTGATCCCGCGCTCGCCGAGTTGGCCGCTGAGTGCCATGCTGAAGCAACTGGCGTGGGCCGCGGCGATCAGCTCTTCGGGATTGGTGCCGGGGGCATCCTCGAAGCGCATGCGGAAGCCGTATTTTTGCCCCTTGATCACCCCACTGGCCACGCTGAATGTGCCCGTGCCGTCCCTCAATCCGCCGTTCCAGACGGCGCTCCCACTGCGTCTCATGTCACACCCCTTTCGGTTGTCGCATTCAGCGATCCACGTCCACGGCCAGTATGGTACGACAAGCGCGCCCTCACGGCAATTGCCTTTGAATTACCGGCCCGTGGCACCGCGCATCCCGCTTGACGCGGCGATCGCCGCGCCACAGGTCGTTCACTGCGGCATTGCGGACGTCCGAAGCGCCGCCGTCAGGAGGCGCCGGCGACACTCCAGGATGGTGCGGTAGTCGCGGTCAGTGGCCCATCATCTATGATGGGATAATTGAATTCTATCCAAAGAGCTGCTTCAGTATTTCCGCGCCGTTCTCCCAGAAGACCAAGATGACGCCCATGAGCGCGCCGCCGGCCACGATACCGGATGCCACCGGGAACAGGTATTCCTCGCAGTGCTTCGCGTTCCTCTTCTGCCAGCCATAGCCAATCAAGGCGCCGATCAGGAACAGCAGGCCGTAGAACCACTGGAAGACCCAAGCCAGCCCGACCCCGGCCGCGGAGGGAATCCACTTTTGCTTCTTGGGGAACAGGCGGGAGAGAGTCGGCAGGATGATGCCGACGAGGCCGCCGATCACGATGGCCCAGATCTTCACCGGGTGCATGGTGCTGAGGCCTTTCGACATCGCTTCGGCGACCCCTCTCCAGGTTTGCGCCGCCGGAGCCGGGAATTGATCGGTGCCGAGCACGCTGGCATCGGGAACAAGGATGCGGAAGGCGGCGACAGTCACGAGCGTGCCGACGAAGATGCCGGCGAATTGGGCAATAAACTGCTTCCGGGGATGGGCGCCGAGGAGATAACCGCTCTTCAGGTCGGTGAGCAGATCGGCTGACGATGTCGCCGCTCCCGCCGTGATGTTGGCCGCCATCAGATTCACGTTGATGTTCCCCGGCGAGAGCGCGCCGAACGTCAACTGGGTGATCTTGCCCATGGCCCCCACCGGCGTTGTGTCGGTCTCACCAGTGACGCGGCAGGCGACCAGCGCGAGCGCGAAGCTTAAGATCACCGCGATGGCGCTCTGCCAGTACGGCATGTCGAATGTAATGTGCCCCAGAATCGCCAGTGCGATCAAGGCGATGACTTGTCCGATCAGGAACCAGGAGCCCGGAGTCTCAACCGCGTCGAGTTTGTCGCGCGTTCCGCCGCCGCGCCTCAGCAGCATGTCTCCCAGACCCTTGAATGCGCGGACGGCACTCTTCCACTGGAAAAACACCGACAGGATCCCCGAAGTGACCATGCAGGCCGTACCGCCCCAGAGTGTCCACTGGACCAGGGACCGGAAGCCGGTCAAGCCGCTGGCCTCCGGCACATACGCCTGCACCAAGGGGACGAAGATCATCCAGCCCAGCACGGAACCGATGAACATGCTGGCCGCCACTCTCATGCCCACAAACATGCCGGCGGCGATGAAGATCGGATCCCAGGCGAACGTGACGGTGCGGCCCATCCAAGCCCTGCCGAGCGTCGCGGCGCTGAACCGGTCCACCAGGGTGGATAACTGCAGGAATTCCAGACGGGAAGTAATGAGTCGAAGGCCATCGGTTAGGAAGGCGCTCACCATGGCCAGGAGGCCGGCGATTCCAAGGGCACGCGCGGCTCGCATCCCCTTCTCACCCTTCGCGTGAAGGGCCCGCAAGGTCTCCGCCGCGGCAATCCCGCTGGGGAATCGGAGTTGTTCGACATTGATCATCTGGCGCTTCATGGGTACGGCCATAGTCACGCCGAGAACGGCGACGAAGAAGACCCAGGCCAGCATAAGTGAGAAGGGAAGAGTCTCGTTGTTTATGAGGATGTACGCGGCGAAGGCGGAGATCAACGTCCCTCCGGTTGAATACCCCGCGGCACTGGCCGTCGACTGCATGCAATTGTTCTCGAGGATCGTCATTTGCGTCCGGGCCAGTCCGATTTTGTGGAAGGTGGTCCAGATGGCGTAGGAGAGGATGCAGGCGGTGATGGCGACACCAAAGGCCCAACCGGCCTTGAGACCGATGTAGATGTTCGTCAGTGAGAGAATGCCGCCCAGCACCCACCCCATGATGACGGCACGCCAGGTGAGTTGTTTGATTGTGTCACCACGGCCCACGTAGCAACGCTCATACCACTGGCGCTCGACCTCCTCCGGGGCACCCCGGAATCCCTCCACCGGGAGCTCGTACTCCTCATAGGCGTCGTGGGGGCCGGCTGCATCTTCGCGCCCTCCCGCCGAATGCCGCGACTGTTGTTCCATTGCCATGGCCGTGTTCTCCTTGGACGTCCGCCGGCATCGGCCGGTGGGTATTCAGCTCGACGTGTTCGTCCCGCGAAATGCAAATCGCACATCAGATGCACTGCGCCTTCCGGCATTTTCAGGTGAGACATACTCTACCGGAGGGCAACGGCCTGACGGCTCGACGAAAGATAGCGCCGGCGGTCAGGAGGTCAAGGGGATGTCGATCCACCGCACCCGACGGCAGGAGATGGACGCGCCGGACCCCTCTGTTTGGACAGGCATGATCGAAGGGCTGACCGTTCCTCGGCAGTGCGCTTGCTCGTCGAACCGCGGGCGCGTGGATTCCTGCGAAGGTGAGGATCCGCGAGTGCGAACGAAGAGCATTGCTTGGGGACTGACGTGAGCATACTCTTCCCGCAAGAATGGAGGGTCTATGTCCACACAAACACGACGTGAATTCCTGGCGATGACGGCGGCGACCGTCGCCGGCCTGCCCTTGCTGGCGCGGGCGCAAGGCGCGGCGCCTGCCAAGTCTGCCGCCGCAACAAAGCACCCGGTCAGGATCATCGCCTCGGCCAATGGCCAAGAGGCCACACGGCGGGCCTACGAGATGGTCGTCGATGGCGCCGATCCATTAGACGCCGTGATTGCTGGCGTCAACATCATGGAGGATGATCCCAAGGACAACTCGGTCGGGCTCGGCGGTCTCCCCAACGAGGAGGGTGTCGTTGAACTGGACGCGGCCGTCATGCACGGACCGTCACACCTGGCCGGAGCGGTCGCCGGGCTGCGCAACATCCGCAATCCGTCCAAGGTCGCCAAGCTGGTCATGGAGCAGACCGATCACGTGCTGTTGGTCGGGAAAGGGGCATTGCGTTTCGCCCGTGCCCAGGGATTCCCAGAGGAGAACCTGCTCACCGCAGAATCGCGCCAGATCTGGCTCTATTGGAAGCAGTCTTTGTCCACTGAGGATGACTGGATGGCGCCACCGGACAGCCTGCTGGACCCTGCCGTGGCCAAACACTTCGGACGGCCGACCGGCACCGTCCACTGCTCCGGCATGAACGCGGCCGGGGACATCTCGTGCGTTACCTCCACCAGTGGATTGTCCTTCAAAATACCGGGACGAGTGGGTGACTCGCCGATCATTGGCGCGGGTCTGTACGTGGACAACCAGATCGGTTCGTGCGGGAGTACGGGGCGCGGCGAGGCCAATCTGCAGAACCTGTGCAGCTTCGCGGCCGTCGAGTTGATGCGCAATGGCATGGCGCCGGTCGACGCGGGTATTGAGGTCCTGAGGCGGGTCGCCCGGCACACCAAGCTGAAACACCTGCTGAGAGAAGATGGGCGGCCGAACTTCGGCTTGAAGTTCTATCTGCTGGCGAAGGATGGACGCCACGCCGGCGTGTCGATGTGGGGACCGGCGCAGTACGCCGTCAGCGACAACGAGGGCACGCGGCTGGAGGATTGCGCTTCGCTCTATGAGAAATGACGTGAGTGTGCAGGCAACAACACTGAGAGCGACCAACAAAGAGACGATCACGGCCTGCCGTTGGTGTGCAGGAGAATCACGATGCGGTTGCTTGCGAGGCGGACCGCCTCACCCCGACCCTCTCCCGAAGGGAGAGGGGGAATGATCGCCTCTCCATCCGGGAGAGGTCGATCTGTCCGGAGGACGGATCGGGTGAGGGAGCTCTTTCGTCCGCTCAGTCAGTTAGATGCCCCAAGTGGGAGCCTGTGAGAAGACAAACACGAGGCCCTCCCAAAGGACATGCTGACACTCACAATCCGTTTTCGGTAGCGAGTGTCGAGCCAGCTTCTGTCTCCCCCCGGGACACGACGACGGCGCCGGCGAGGTCGCCGGTCACGTTCAGCGTCGTTCGGCACATGTCGAGAAAGCGGTCCACGCCGAGGATCAGGCCCAGTCCCTCGACCGGCACATGAACCATGCCGAGGATCATCGCCACCACCGGTAATGAGGCCGCCGGAACGCCCGCTGTGCCGATTCCCCCTAGGATGCAGATAAAGACGATGAGAATCTGTTCAGGGAGCGACAACGCCACGCCGTAGAACTGTGCCAGGAACAGAACCGTGACCCCTTCATACAGAGCCGTCCCGTTTTGGTTGGCCGTCGACCCGATCGTGAGCACAAAACGCCCGACGCTGGAGGGAAGCTTGAGGTTGTCCTGCGCCACGCGCAGCGACGTCGGAAGGGTGGCATTGCTCGATGCCGTCGAGAATGCCGTCAGCATCGCCTCTTCGATCCCACGAAAGAACCGTCGCGGACTCATCCGGCCCAGAAGACGAACGGCCAGCGAATACACTCCGAATTGGTGGATGATCATGGCCAGGAGCACCACGCCGACATATCGCACCAACTGCAACAGGATCTCATAGCCCAGTTGCGCCGTCAGAGTGAACAACAACGCACCGACTCCGATGGGGGCGAACTCAATCACCAAACCGATCAGCCGCATGGTGACATCATAGAGGCCCTGCAGTGCCGTAGCGAATCGCCTGCTCGCCTCGGAACGGGTCAGAATCAATCCGACCCCGATCATGAACGCAAAGAACATGACCGCCAGCATGTCCATGTCGGTCGCCGCTTTGATCGGGTTGTCGGGGATGATCCTGACGATGAAGTCCGGCCCCTTCCCGCTGGCCGGTGCGCGCGCCGTGATGACCGCCGCCCGTTCTGCCGCTCCGTCCAGCAGCCGCGCCCGTGTCTCCTGTGACATCCCCTCGCCGGGACGGAGCACATTCACGAGGAATACGCCCAGCAGGACGGCGATCGACGACACGACGGCGGTGTAGGCCAGCATCTTGAGACCGACCCGTCCCAGCCGACGCGGGTCACCGATCTCCGCGACGCCCAACGTCAACGCCGAGAACACCAACGGGATCACCAGCATGAACAACAGGCGCAGGAAGATCTGGCCCAGAGGTTGAGCCACATACGTGATGGCATATCGAAGCGCTTCGGCATCCCGGAAGAAGATGAAGGAGAGAACACCCAGAGAAGCCCCGGTCAGGAGCCCGACGGCCATGCGCTGGTGCAATGGCATTCGCACCTGATCACTATCGTGCCGTCGCACGCACAAAGCAACGGCTTTCCCCACCCATCGTCGAATCATGCCACAACGGCTGTCGTACCCGTGTGCGTCATGGCAGATACATGCCGCTTTCCGGCCGGCCCACCATTGAACTGGACCTGATCCGGTCGGTTCCGTACTCTACCATCGGTCCATGCGGCCCGTCATCACCCGACTGCGTGCGACCGATCCCGCAACTGGCAACCCCGGGTCCCGTTGTTAGTGCCCGGGTGGGATTGGAGACAATCGATGAACGCCGCCCCACTCCTCACCGCGCTCGCTATTGGGTCAGCCGCGATCGCCAACGCGCCGTCTCTGCCTCCGGGTGACACGCCGCCGCCGACAGTCTTCAGCCTCGTCAAGGACATTGGCGACGCCTCGAAGTACGACAGCGCCGCCTATGTCATCGTCGTGGACTCGACTCTCAACCAGGTCAACGATCGGGGCGTGTCCCGCTCCGAGAGCTACCTCCTGTACAAGGTCCTGACCGACGAGGGCAGTCGAAACCTGTCAGTCTTGACATGGCACTACGAACCGTTGAGCAACTGGATTGACGTACGCCGGGTCAACATCATCCGCGGCGGCCGCACAATCCCTGTTGCGCTCGATGCCTTGCGCGACCTGCCCGCGCCACAAAGCGCGATCTATTGGGGTGATCGCATGAAGGCTCTGCAGCTTCCCCGGCTGGAGGTCGGCGACGGCATCGAGGTCGTCTCGTTTCGCAAGGGATACTCATACGCGCTGTTGGATTCGACACGGGCCGAGCCGGGTGACGAACGCTACATCCCGCCGATGCCGGGGCAGTACTTCGATATCGTGCTCTTCGAGTCGGATGTACCGATGGGCCGAAAGGTCTATGTCCTGCGATTGCCGGTTGCCAAGCGCCTGCACTCGCAGGTCTACAACGGCTCATTGTACAGCCGCACCGGCTACTCGGGCGACACGACAACGTACGCCTGGTGGCAGAGCGGAATCGCGGCGCACAAATCGGAGCGGTTTCGCCCTGCCGTCTCCGATCTGTACACCAAGGTTGTTCTGGCGACCGTGGAAAGCTGGGAAGCCAAGAGCCGTTGGTTCTTTGAAGTCAATGAACCCCAGTTCGAATACACGTCGGCGATCAAAGCCAAGGTGGATGAGATCCTGGCCGCCGCCGGGGTTGGCAACGGGACCGATGAACAGAAGGCGTTTGCGCTCGTGCACTGGGTGGCGCAGAACATCCGCTACAGCGGCCAATCGATGGGCGTGGGTGAGGGATACACATTGCACCCGGGGGCGATGATCTTCGAGCAGCGCAGCGGAGTTTGCAAGGACATCGCCGGGATGCTGATCACCATGATGCGGGCGGCGGGGCTGGATTCGTATGCGGCCATGACGATGGCCGGCAGTCGCATCGAGCAGGTCCCCGCCGATCAGTTCAATCATTGTGTCGTGGCCTTGCGCAAGAGCGATGGCACCTTCGAAATGTACGATCCCACCTGGGTTCCCTTCAACAACGACATCTGGAGTCTTCTGGAAACCGAACAGCATTACTTGATCGGCTCGCCGGAGGGCCGTCCCCTGTCGCGGATTCGCTTCAGCCCCGCCGAGGAGTCACCGCTGGTGGTCACCAGCACAGGACGGATTCTCGCGGACGGCACATACGAGGGACAACTGGAGTTGCACGGCCAGGGTGCCGTGGATGGGCGTCTGCGCCGTATGGCGGCGTACAATCACATCGCCGAACTCGACAACTACCTCGCCGACGTGCTGCATCACGCCGGGGATCAGGTCGAACTGGTCCGATTCGAGCACGGCGATGTGCTGGACTTCGGGAATGACATGTGGTGGCGCATCGATTTCCGCATTCCCCATCTGGCGCTGCCCGTGGACGGCGGCTGGGAGTTCCGTAGCCCGATGATGCAGACCCTTCTCGACAATGGACTGCTTCTCCGTGCGGCCAGTGCCGACTGGCCGGAGAAGCGTGACGATGACTTGTTCTTCTACTACACGCAACAGCTCGATGCCACCGAAGTCATCCAACTCCCCGCCGGGTATCGGGTGACCAAGCCGCCGCAGAGCAAGGCGATCGACGAGACGTACGCCTCTTTCAAAGGTGAGAGCGAGATGACCTCGCGGGGGCTGGTCATCAAACAGAAGGCGGCGCTCAAGCGACGGCAGATTCCGCCCGGCGGTTACAGGGGTTTTCGGGATGCCTTTCAGGAATTGCGGCGATACGCCGGGGTCGTGTTTCGCGCCGAGAAGGGAGGTGCGCGATGACCCGCCGCCGCGTCTTGTTCCTGTTTGCGCTGGCACTCGTGTGGTGCGCGGCGCGACCGTTGCCTGTCGAAGCCCAGACGTCGATCGACGGCCGACACGACATCGCGGCATTGACCGCGCAGGCCCAAGCCCATTTCGATCTGGCCAAGGAAGATGCGGTACTCCTCTTCGATAGCCAGCGCCAATACTGGCTGGCTGACGGTCGTTTGGTCAGTTTCGTCCACCGCATCGTCCGCGTGAATACCGATCTGGGCTTGGATACCTATGGCGACAACCGTGTGTCTTATGACGCCCAAAGATGCTCGCTGCAGGTCGTAACCGTGCGGACCTGGCGTGACGGGCAATGGTGGGAGACCGGGCCAAGCGGAAAAGTGGAAACGCTGCCGTTCGCGTTGCGCGAGGCGTATGACTACACCAACATGCGCGAGATGATGCTCCTGCACAATGGCATCGAAGCGCCATGCGTGCTGGAGTTGGCATACGTGATTGAAGACAAGGTGCCATTCCGCGGCGGGGCCGATGGAATCTGGTCGTTCGCCCGCCCCGAGCCGGCAGTGGAATCGTGGTTCTCGTTCGGTGTTCCGCCAGGCGCGAAACCGCATTTCGCCGCCTCTGAGGGAGTGCCCGAGTCCGGTCGGGAATCTGACACGCAGTACAGTGTAGATGTCTACACCTGGAAGATGTCGAATGTGCGGCCACTGCGACACCCGCAGGCCGCCAACGCGATCCAGTTTGCTCCACACGTTCTCTGGTCCACATGGTCCGACTGGGAGTCATTCGGCCGTCACCTCGACAGCGTGCTCCGTTCGGCGATGTCAACGGATGATCCAATCGTCGGCACGCTGGATTCGCTACTACGACCTGCAGCGACAGACTTTGAACGCGCCGAGATTGTCGCGAGGTTCATTCGCGATAAGACCCGCTACATCAGCTATCCGGAGATGTTCTGGTGGCTTGTTCCGCGCTCAGCGACACGCACATATGCGACCGCCTACGGCCACCGTCTGGACCGCGCGATCCTGGCCGCTGCGTTGTTTGGGCGGGCAGGGCTTCAGGCCCAACCCGTGTTCCTGGGCAGGGGATATGGTGCCATGGAAGCGACAATCCCATCGCTTGCTGAGATGAGCGGCGTGGGTGTCCGGGTCGTGGGGGAAAACCTCGATGGATACTACGATCCCGAGTCCGGTGAAATCGCCAATGGAAAAGCCCGCAGCTTCGGACGCGTCATGTGGAGACCCGGCACCGATCCGGAACCGTTGCTGCTCTCCGCCGACGAAGATCTTGCCAGCGCAATGACCGTTCGCTTCGATCTCCGGTTGGACACAGCGGGGAAGGCGCTGGTTGGCAAGGGGTATCTGGACGGCAGCGGGTGCTTCAGTGCCTATGACCGCATGGTCGGACAGGACGATCAGTCGACGCGATTCTTGGGATCACTGGCGTCATCGGTCCTAACCGATGCCAAGGTGACGGGATTCGGCCCGTTGCGTTTCGATCCACAGCGCGTCGAGATCGGTTTCGCCGTCGATGTGCCGCTTCCGGAGCCCGATTCGCTGGGGCGTCTACGGCTCGGCATCGGCGATCCGACGGGTGGAGTCTTGCAGTGCCTTCCCGACGATGTCCGGTTGTTCCATCAACGGCGCGAGTCGCCGGTCTGTCTCCCCAGTGTGATGCAACAACGGGTCGAGTGCCGGATCGACTTGCATGGGCTGAAGGTCGTCTATCAACCCGCGTCGTCCACCGTGGAGAATTCGCTTGGACGCTCCCAGATCACAGTGAACGTCCAGGATAGCGTACTGATAATCTCACGCGAACTCCATCTGGGTGTGCCCATCTGCAAGGCGGAGGACTGGCCCTCGCTGCGCGCCGTCCTCCTGGCCGACAAGAACGAACGTGGGCGGACGCTGCTGTTCAAGAAGTGAGTGTGAGTTGTGACTCATCGATCGTCGGCGGCGCGGTCCCAAGAGTAAGGGCCGCGGCCCCTTCGCTCTCGGGCCCTGTAATCTCATAACACTCAATAAGTTGAGCCGGGATGGTCGCGTCTTGATCGTTCCTTGGGGCCGACATCGTGCGGCTGCGGGGGAACCGAGATCATTTTCCTCGTGTTTATGGGAAACGACCGCGCCTTATGATCCGTAAGGCCTGTCAATCCTCCGTAAGAGGATCATCCGGCACCCGTCTGTCGAGGCGCACCGTGTCATCCACCCGCGAAGACGATCCGTCCCGGACACAAGAGCACGCGCACATATGAGAGCGACTGAAACGCGGGGACGGGCATTCATGCTGTGATTTGCGAAGGAGAGACCAGATGAAGAAACGCATGGCCATCATGTTGATTGCGATGTTCGTGTTCATCGCGGCGGTCGGGACATACAAGTTCCTGCAGATTCGCGCCGCGATCGCGCAGGGGTCTTCGTGGCAACCGCCGCCCGAGGCGGTGACGACAATCGTCGCCCATGAAGAGGATTGGCCGGCGACGTTGAACGCGATCGGCAGCGTGTCAGCCGTGCATGGCGTGACGGTGAGCGCCGATCTCCCCGGAGTCGTTTCCAGCATCGAGTTCGAATCCGGACGACACATCGATGCGGGCGAGGTGCTGGTCCATTTGGAGGCCAGCCAGGAGCGCGCGCAATTGGCCGCTGCCGAGGCGCAGCGGGAGCTTGCGAATCTGAACTTCGAACGCGTCCGCGGATTGCGTGACAAGGATCTGGTCGCACAATCGGAGTACGATCGCATCGCCGCGGAGTTGAAACAGGCCGATGCCCGGGTCGCGGAGCTGCAGGCCACCATCGACCGGAAACTGATCCGCGCGCCGTTTTCCGGCGAGCTCGGGATCCGGCAGGTGAATCTCGGTCAGTACCTCCGGGCGGGGGACCCAATTGTCCCCCTGCAATCGATGGATCCGATCTATGTGGATTTCGCCCTGCCGCAGCAATCGGTGAGCGCCCTGAAAGTCGGAGCCGAGGTCGAAGTCTCCGCCGACAGCATTGCCATCGCCCACCCCAAAGGCAAGATCACCGCCATCAACTCGGTGGTGGATGCGGGGACGCGCAATGTCCAGGTGCAGGCGACATTCGAGAATCCCAGTCGACAGTTGCGGCCCGGGATGTTCGTCGAGGTGAAGGTCTCGGTAGGACAAGGCGCCGAGGTGATCACGCTGCCGGCGTCGGCCATCAACTACGCCCCCTATGGCAATTCGGTTTTTGTCGTGACGGAGATGAAATCCCCTTCGGGCCAGTCATACACTGGCGTTCAGCAACGATTCGTCAAGCTCGGTGGCGGCCGGGGTGATCAGGTCGCGGTGCTGTCCGGTCTTGCGGCCGGTGAGGAAGTTGTGACCTCCGGCGTCTTCAAGTTGCGCAGTGGCACGGCGGTTCTGGTGGACAACAAGATCCAGCCGTCGAACGACGCCGCGCCGAGGCCGGAGGAGAGCTGATGAAGTTTACGGACCTGTTCATCCGCCGACCCGTGTTGGCGATGGTCGTGAGTCTGGTGATCCTCATCGCCGGGCTTCAGTCCATCCGCTCGCTGAGCGTGCGGCAGTATCCGCGCAGCGACATCGCCGTCATCAAGGTGACGACGGCATACATCGGTGCGAACGCCGATTTGGTCCGCGGATTCATCACGACGCCGTTGGAGCGGGTGATCGCCAGCGCCGACGGGATCGACTACATCGAATCGTCGAGCGCTCAGGGTCTGAGCACCATCACAGTGCATCTCAAGTTAAATTACGAGACCAACGCCGCCCTCACGCAAATCCAGGCCAAGGTGGCGCAGGTGCGCAACGAGCTGCCGCCCGAGGCCGAAGCTCCGATCATCGAACTGGAGACCGCGGACAATCAGTTCGCCGCGATGTATCTGGGATTTGCCGCCGATCATCTCGATCAGAACCAGATCACCGACTACTTGACGCGCGTTGTCCAGCCGAAGCTGAGCTCCATCGCCGGGGTACAGCGTGCCGAGATTCTCGGCGGACGCCGGTTCGCCATGCGCATCTGGCTGGAACCGGACAAGATGGCGGCGATGGGAATCACCGCCTCGCAGGTGCGCGATGCCTTGGCGCAGAACAACTACCTCTCCACGCTGGGACGGACAAAGGGAACGCTGGTCTCCGTCAATCTGGTCGCCAACACCAACCTCCAGACCCCGGAGGAATTCCGTCGCCTCGTCGTCAAGAAGGACAACGGTGTTGTCGTTCGCCTCGGCGACATTGCCGACGTCGTCCTGGGCGCCGAGAACTATGATCAGGACGTTCGTTTCGACGGTCAGGGCGCCATCTTCATGGGCATCTGGGTCCTTCCCGGAGCCAACACGCTGGATGTCATCCGCTCAATTCGGGAGGCCATGCCGCGATTGCAGGCGGAGCTGCCGGTCGGAATGAGGGCCGGAATCCCCTACGACTCCACCGAGTACATCGAGAGCGCCATCGATGAGGTCCTCAAGACTCTCGCGGAGACGCTGCTCATCGTCATCGTGGTCATCTTCTTGTTCCTGGGGTCGATGCGAGCGGTCGTTATTCCGTTGGTGGCGATCCCGATTTCCCTCATCGGCGCCGTGTTCCTGATGATGTTGGCCGGCTTCACGATCAACCTGCTCACGCTGCTGGCGATCGTGCTGTCGGTCGGGCTGGTGGTCGACGACGCCATCGTGATGGTGGAGAACATCGAGCGGCACCTGCGTCGGGGCGCCCGTCCCATGCGCGCGGCGCTCGATGCCGCACGCGAGTTGATCGGGCCGATCATCGCCATGACAATCACGCTGGCCGCCGTTTATACGCCGGTCGCGATCCAGGGCGGATTGACCGGATCGCTCTTCCGCGAGTTTGCCTTCACGCTGGCCGGCGCCGTGATCGTCTCGGGCGTCGTGGCGCTGACGTTGTCGCCCATGATGGGATCGAGACTCTTGCGCGCCGGCGACACACAACGTGGGTTCGCCGGGATGATCAACCGGCACTTCGAGGTTGTGCGCGACACGTACAAGCGACTGCTGGCGGGCACGCTGAGGTACCGCCCCGTGATCTATGTGCTGTGGGGCATTGTCATCTTGTTGATCGTTCCCTTCTACATGTTCTCGCAACGTGAGTTGGCGCCTCAGGAAGACCAGAGTGTCATATTCGGAATCCTCCAGGCTTCGGCGAATTCAACGCTCGACCAGACCAAGCTCTATGCGGCCAAGGTCCAGGACGTCTATGAATCGTTTCCGGAGAAGAAGAACACGTTCCAGTTGATATTCCCGACCGGCGGGTTCGGCGGGATGGTCACCAAACCATGGGGGCAAAGAACCAAGAGTACGCAACAGCTTCAACTTGAGGCGTCCGCCGCACTGTCCAAGATCCCCGGGATTCGGGTGATTTCGCTGGTGCCGCCGGCTTTACCCGGAGGTGGGGATTTCCCGGTCGACTTCGTCATCGCCTCGACGGCCGAGCCGGAGCAGCTCGTCACATTCGCCAATCAACTTGTGCAGGCGGCGTATGCCAGCGGGAAGTTCATGTACGCCGATGCCGATCTGAAATTCGATCAACCACAGACCGAGGTTGTCTTCAACCGCGACAAGGTCCGATCGCTCGGCGTCGAGATGAGCCAGGCGGGGCAGGACCTGTCCACGTTTCTCGGCGGCAACTATGTCAATCGCTTCAGTATCCAGGGCCGCAGCTACAAGGTGATCCCGCAGGTCAAACGCAGCGAGCGCCTGACCCCGGACCAACTGAAGGACATCTATGTCACCGGAACCGCCGGCGGGTTGGTGCCACTGTCGACGTTCGCCACCTTGCGCACAACGACTGAGCCGCGGGAACTGAAACGCTTCCAGCAGTTAAACGCCGTCCGGATTCAGGGCGTGGTTCCCCCCGGCGTGTCATTGGATGACGCCCTGCGCTTTCTGGAGAACGAGGCGGCGCGGATCCTCCCCCAGGGCTTCACGGTCGATTATGCCGGCGAGTCACGGCAGCTTCGCACCGAGGGCGGCCGGTTCCTGGGTGTATTCGTTCTGTCTGCCATTCTGATCTTCCTAGTCCTCGCGGCCCAATTCGAGAGCTTCCGCGATCCGTTCGTGATTCTCGCGGGCTCCGTGCCGCTGGCGCTCTGCGGTTCCCTGTTGTTCTCGTTTCTCGGATTCACCACGCTGAACATCTACAGTCAGGTGGGACTGATCACGCTCGTCGGGTTGGTGGCCAAGAACGGCATTTTGATCGTTGAGTTTGCCAACCATCTGCGCGAATCCGGAATGACGAAGCTGGACGCCGTCATCGAGGCCTCGGCAACCCGGCTACGCCCGATCTTGATGACGACGGCTGCGACCGTCTTCGGGCACCTGCCCCTCGTCTTTGCCCACGGTCCGGGCGCCGGGGCGCGCAACAGCATCGGCATCATGCTGGTGACCGGGATGATTATCGGCACGGCGTTCACGCTGTTTGTCGTGCCGTCCATCTACATGCTCGTGGCGCAGTCACAACGGCAGCCCGCCGTCCGCGAGATGGAAGAATTCGAAACGCCTCTGGCGATGACCGAACCGGTCACTATCGGATGAGCGGCCAGCGAGTGTGCGCCGCCTGGCTCATATCCGGTCTTCTGTGATTGCTTCAGGGATCATCTCCCCGGGCATTGATTAGAGCAGCCGTCGCAGATGACTGTAGCACCGTCCTCACCGCGGACGACCACGTCAATCATGCCGACGACATCGGCAACATCCACGCGGCAGTCACAGTTGATGTCGGCACGGCTTCCTCGTCCGCAGTCGACGTCCTCAACCGGGGTCCATCTCCGGAACGTTTCTCCGACCATGGCCAGGATATCCAAAACGTCGCGCCGGCCATCACATTCGGGATCGCCGTGACAGGCACACGCACAGGGGACGATCGTAATCACGCCCTTCGTGAACGACGGCGGAAAGATGTACGATAGCATGCAATCAACGAACTCGGGGCCATCGTGCCATACGCACGTTGAGTCGATTTCGAAGGTCCCGGGGACGTCGGTCACATTGAAGTGCAGGACGAGTGATGGGGTCCCGGTGGGCGGGAGGCCGTCGCTTCCGGACGGCAGGCACCGATCCCGTTGGAACATCCCTCCGCCCGAGTAGTAGCGGACCATGTCGGGGCTGGCAAAGTCAGGGGGCTCTGTCACGACCCAACAACCCAGCGAGTCGTCCGGTTGGGCGTAATACAGGGTGGTCCCGGCATCGCCGAAGTACCCGGTCAGACGCCCCGTTCCGGTCAAGGAGATCGTGTCGGCGATGAACGACCCCGGAGTGACGGCGCGGATTTCGAAGGGCAAGTGCATGATGGCAAGAGGAGGGATGTTCGACAGGTAGATTCCCACGTCGACGCCGAGAGCTCCAGCGACAACTGTCTTGGACTCGACATACACCGCATTGGCGGCTAAAGCGGTTCGCACCAGGCATAGACTTGCCGCTACGGGGATGGCACAGAGCATCCGTCGCATACCTTGACTCCTTCGCAGAGGTTTGCGTTCCGTCTTACTGCTGATGTACGATCGGAAGCGCTGCTCCCGATTCCCCTTCGCAACTGACGCCAGTATATGCCAGCGCCTGGCCGGTGTCAACAAGCAGAACGGGACGTCGTCACTGGACGTGGTGGCAGAGAGTCGAGCGCGGAGTGGGACAGGATCATTCCGCCTCTTGCGCCGCACACTGCGCCAACATCCAGTCGCGGAAAGCGGCGACCTGGGGGAGATCGGTCTTGCGCTGGGGACAAACGAGGTAGTACGCCGATTCGCTGGCCACGGGACGGTCGATGGCGACGATTAGTCGGCCGCTGGTAAGCTCCTCCTGAATCAGGAACCGGGGGAGGACAGCGAGACCGAGTCCGGCGATCGCGGCTTGGATCACCATGTGGAATTCCTCGAAACTGGGTCCGACGCGGCCATCCAAGTCCTCCACGTGACACGCGCGCAGCCATTCCTGCCAGGCCTGTGGGCGGGTGACATGCTGCAGAAGCGTGAATCGACCGACCTCCGCGGGACGCGTGAGTGGACAACGTCCGGCCAGCAGCGACGGCGCCGCCACCGGGACGACAACTTCGCCCATCAGTCGATGGCAGACCGCACCCGGCCAGAGATCGCTCCCGAAGTGGATGGCGACGTCGATGTCGCTGCCGGCAAACTCGAACGGCCTGGTCTTTGTCACGAAGTTCAGTTGAATATCAGGATGGCGGGCCGTGAAGTCGCCGAGCCGTGGAATGAGCCACCGGGCCCCGAAGGTCGGCAACAATGCGATGGTCAGGAGGCCTCCTCCGGTACCGTACGCCATCAACTGCAAGGTCGCCGCCTCGGCACGGTCGAGAAGGTCACGAACGGAGAGGAAGTAGACCTCTCCCGGCTCGGTCAGGACCAGTTGCTGTTTTTGGCGGCGAAACAGCGGTTGCCCGACGTAGTCCTCAAGCTGCCGGATGCGGCGACTTACGGCGCTTTGGGTGATACTGAGCTCGCGCGCCGCTTTGGTGAAGCTCATATGTCGAACGGCAGCGTCGAAGCACTGGAGCGATGAGAGTGATGGAAGAACACGCCGCATAGTCATGACTTTTTGGAATGACGACATGAGAAAACACCGTTTGCCGCCAAGCTCAAGATAGGGTATAATGTTCGGTCATGCAACGGGAAATAGGCCATATTGTGACACGTATCACAAGTGAGCATTCGGCCGATTCATTCCCAATCGGCATGCAATGGCGATTAGGCGGGGTCAGGAATAGCCAGTCCCTGGGTCTGAAGCGAGGTCCGAAGAGGACGGAGGTCGCATGAGCAAATGCAGGATCGCCTGGCTGCCCGGAGACGGCGTCGGGGTTGAAGTCATGGAGGCAACCAAGATCTGCCTCGATGCGCTCAAGTTCGACGCCGCCTACACGCACGGCGACATCGGATGGGAGTTCTGGTGTAAGGAGGGGGATGCGTTTCCCGAACGGACCATCGCGCTTCTCAAGAACTGTGACGCTGCCATGTTCGGCGCCATCACCTCCAAGCCGGTGAAGGACGCAGAGCGTGAACTCGTTCCCGAGCTGCAGGGAAGGGGCCTGGTGTACCGCAGCCCGATCGTTCGCATGCGCCAGATGTTCGATCTCTATACCTGTCTGCGTCCCTGCCGCGCGTATCCGGGCAATCCGCTCAACTATAAAGAAGGGATCGATCTCGTCGTGTTCCGCGAGAATACCGAGGATCTCTACTCCGGCGTGGAATTCAGCCCGGTTCCGGACGAGTTGACGGCCGTCCTCAACAAGCTCAGCAAGCCATTCGCGCCTTTCACCAAGCTGCCGGGGAGCGACTACGCCATCACCTGCAAGATCAACACAAGGAATGGGTGTGAGCGGATCATCCGTGCTGCCTTCGAGTATGCCCAGAAGTTCCGCTACCCGAAAGTGACCGTCATCCACAAAGCCAATGTCGTGCGCGCGACCGAGGGGATGTTCCTGGAGACCGGACGGCGCATCGCCAGGGAGTACCCTGGGATTCGGATGGATGACGCCAACGTCGACGCGATCTGTATGTGGTTGCTCAAGAATCCGATGAATTACGGTGTTCTGGTTGCCACCAACATGTTCGGCGACATTGTCAGCGACCTCGCGGCGCAGATGGTCGGCGGTCTGGGATTCGGGTGCTCCGGCAACATCGGCGAGAAGCTCGCCGTGTTCGAGCCGACCCATGGGAGCGCCCCCAAGTACACCGGCCAGTACAAGGTCAATCCGATCGCTACGATCCTCGCCGGCAAGATGATGCTGGATTGGCTGGGTGAAAAAGAGAAGGCCGACCGGCTCGAAAAGGCCACCGCCCAAGTCATCGCCGAGGGGAAGGTAAGGACCTACGACATGGGTGGCAGCGCCACAACTCTCGAGATGGGCGAGGCGATCGCCCGGAAGCTCTGATGGGTTGTCTGTGAACCAGTCCATCTTATTGCCGGCTTCCGCATGTCATCCCGAGTCCGCCCATGGCGGACGAGGGGTCTGCTGCTTCCTTTGTGAGAGGAAAGCAGATTCCTCGCCCCGCCAAAGAACAGCAGGCCTCGGAATGACTGCTGTCGCCTCTTGCCGCGACAGGTTGGTTCGCTCGTGGGGATAAACCATGCCCGAAATCATCATCCATGAAGTTGGACCACGCGACGGCCTGCAATTCGAGAAACAGACCGTCCCAACCGAGAAGAAGCTCGCGTGGATCCGATCGCTGGCCGCCGCGGGTGTCGACATCGTTCAGGTCGGCTCATTCGTGCACGCCGAGAAAGTCCCGCAGATGGCCGATACCGACGCGTTGTTCCGCGCCCTCAGTGCTGACCCGAAACGCAGGACGGTTTTCTCGGGGCTTGTGCTCAACGAGAAGGGGCTGGAGCGGGGGCTGAACTGCGGTGTCGAGATGTTCTGTCTCGGAGTGTCGGCCTCCGACACCCACAGCCGGAAGAACACGGGAATGGGCACGGAGGAGGCGCAGCGTCGCATCATCGCCATCGCCAAGGAGGCGGCCGCCGCGGGCAAGAAAGTCCAGGTCTCGGTACAAAGCGCCTTCGGTTGCGGCTTTGAAGGGCCGATTTCCGAGGAGCGGGTCCTCGGGATCGTCCGGTCCTACATCGAGGCCGGACTGATGAGCATCAGTCTCGCCGACACCGCCGGCCATGCGCATCCGGCGCAAGTGCGGCGGCTGTTCGGGAGTATCCGGGATCTGGCGCCGGAGATCGCCACCACGTGCCACTTCCATGACACGTATGGGCTCGGGATGGCCAACATCTTTGCCGCCATGGAATCGGGAGTCACCAGCTTCGAGACTTCCTTCGCCGGCTTGGGTGGCTGTCCATTCACCAAGGTCGCGGCCGGCAACGTTGCCACGGAGGATTTTGTTCATGCGCTCCGACGCCTTGGTCTTCGCCGGGAAATCGATCTCGATGCGCTCATCGCCATCGCGCGGGATGTGGCCCATCACTTCGGCCGGGAGATGCCGGGGCGGGTCTACAAGACGGGACCGTTGTCCTACTGACAGGCAGGTGCACCAATGACCAAGACGTCGCGCATTCTCGATGGCATTCAGGTTCTGGACCTCACCAATGTGCTGTCGGGTCCGTTCGCCTCTCTCCATCTGGCGCTTCTCGGCGCCGAGGTCATCAAGATCGAAAATCCCAAGGATGGTGACTTGGCCCGTAAACTCGGGATCGTGCCGGACTACAACAAGCGACTGATGGGAACAAGTTTCCTGGCACAAAACTGCAACAAGAAGTCGGTGACGCTCAACACCAAGAGCCAGGAGGGGAAGGAGATCTTCAAACGGCTGGTCCGGGATGCCGATGTCGTGATCGAGAACTTCCGGCCCGGCGTCATGGATCGCCTCGGGATCGGCTACACCGTCCTGCGCGAGATCAACCCGAAGCTGATCTACTGCGCCATCTCCGGCTTCGGCCAGACCGGCCCCGACGCCGACAAACCGGCGTACGATCAGATCATCCAGGGACTTTCCGGGGAGATGGCGATCAACGGCGATGAGCGGTTGACACCGTTGCGCGCCGGTTTCCCCGTGTGTGACACGGTGGGCGGGCTGAATGCCGCCTTTGCGGTGATGGCGGCGCTCTTTCATCGGCAGCGCACCGGCGATGGGCAGTTCATCGACGTGGCGTTGCTCGACTCGATCATGCCGCTCATGGGGTGGGTGGTCGCCAATCTCCTGATCGGCGGGCAGGAACCGCCGGTCATGGGCAACGACAACTTCACCGCCGCGCCGAGTGGCACGTTCAAGACGCTCGACGGCCACATCAACATCGCGGCCAACAAGCAGGAGCAGTGGGAAGCGGTCTGTGACGTTCTGGCGCTGCCGGAGTTGAAGACCGATCCGCGTTTCCAGGAGCGCGACACGCGCAAGAAGAACCGCAAGGCACTCACGCCTCTGCTCGAAGCGCGGCTGACCCAGAAGCCGACGTCGCACTGGGTCGAAGCGCTCAACGCTCAGGATGTGCCGAGTGGCGAGATCCTGAGCTTGAAGCAGGCGGTGCGCCAGAGTCAGATTGCGCACCGCGGCGTCTTGCAGAAAGTGCATGTCCCGAACGTCGGCGATATCGAGGTGTTCGGCCTCACCGCCATGTTCGACCGTACCCCGGGATCGGTCACGTCACCGCCGCCTGCTCTCGGGGAACACAACACCGAGATCTTCGGGCGCCTCGGATACGGCGAGGCCGAGCTCGCCGATCTGAAGAAGAAGGCAGTGATCTAACACGCCGCCGCGTACTATGCGAGGAATCGGATCCTCCATCATTGTCATCCTGAGCGGAGCGAATGATCTGCTGTTTCCCGTCGTCACCCGACACAGCAGGTTCCTCACTTCGTCCCCGTTCAAGAATGGGGACTCGTTCGGAATGACAGGGGTTGGTGTTATTCAAGAGCTTGCGACAGCATGATCCACAAGGAGCACCAATGGGAATGACAGTCGTCGAGAAGATACTGGCCAAGGCGGCGGGAGTGGATGCCGTCAATGCCATGGATGTTGTTGAGCCGCGTGTCGACCTCGCGATGTCGCACGAGAACGCGGCGCTGGTCGTGAACCAATTCAAGGAAATCTATCAGGGCACGGGACGTGAACCGAAGCCCTGGGATTCCACCCGGATCGCCATCATCTTCGATCACCGGGTGCCGGCCGAAGGGCCCAAGACCGCCACCAACCAGAAGCTCATCCGTGGCTTCGTGACGCTGCACGGCGTCGGGAAATTCCACGACATCCGCGGCGACCGCGGCGGCATCTGCCACCAGGTCTTGCCGGAAAACGGTTACGTCCGACCGGGCCAGGTGATCGTCGGCACCGACAGTCACACCACCAGCCATGGCGCCCTCGGCGCCTTCGCCTTCGGCATCGGCGCCACCGAGATGGCCTCGGTTTGGGCTCTTGGGGTCGCGCTCAACATCGAGGTGCCGCCGACGATCAAGGTTGTCGTGAACGGGGAGTTCCCCGAATACGTGGGACCGAAGGATCTGATTCTCCATCTCATCGGCAGGTTGACGGCGCAGGGGGCGAACTTCCGCGTCCTCGAGTTCCATGGCGAGACCATCATGGCGATGTCGACGAGCAGCCGACTTGTCATCTGCAACATGAGCGTCGAGGCGGGTGCCACCAGCGGGATCGTTCCCGCCGATGATGAAACCGAACGTTACCTGCGTACCGAGGCCGGAGTCACCGGACCAATCGAGCGGATCCTCCCGGACGCCGACGCCGTCTATGAGAAAGTCGTTGAGATCGACGTATCGAAGCTCGCGCCTCAGATCGCCTGCCCGCACACGGTGGACAACGTGAAGCCGGTGGGCGAAGTCGCGGGGAAAGCAGTGCAGCAGATCGTGATCGGCAGTTGCACGAACGGGCGTCTGGATGATCTCGAAATCGCCGCCCGCATCCTCAAGGGTCGCAAGGTGGCAGCGGGCACGCGTATGTTGGTCTTCCCGGCGTCGGGCCGCATCTTCACCCGGGCCTTGGAGGCCGGTTACATACAGGAATTCATGAAAGCCGGCGCCGTGGTGATGAATCCCGGGTGTGGCCCCTGTCTCGGTGTCCACCAGGGTGCTCTCGGTGATGATGAGGTCGCTCTCGCCACCACCAATCGGAATTTCAAGGGCCGAATGGGCAATCCGAAATCCGAAGTCTACTTATGCAGTCCGGCGGTCGCGGCGGCCAGTGCCATCACCGGTGTGATCACTGATCCGCGCAGGGAGGGACGTTGACATGGGCAAGGTCGTTCTGAAACTCGGCAGGGACATCAGCACCGACGATATCTACCCCGGCAGGTTTATGGCCACGGTCCTGCCTACGGAAACGCCGCTGTTCTGTTTCTTTGATCGCACCGAGTTCAACAACAAGCTCAAGGCGAAGGCGATTCCCCCCGGCAGCGTCATCGTCGCCGATGAGAACTTCGGCTGCGGCTCCAGCCGTGAGCAGGCAGCCAGCACGATTCGCGGTCATGATCTGATTGTCGTGGCCCGGAGCATTGCCCGCATCTTCATGCAGAACGCCATCAATCTCGGCCTGAACGTGATCATTTGTCCGACCATTGAGGCGAATGAAGGCGATGAGCTTGACTTCGCGCCCGGCAAGGTGCGGAACAAGACCAGCGGCCGGGAGTTCGCCATGGTTCCCTTGCCGCCGGCACGCCAGGCGATCATCGACGCCGGCGGGCTGATCCCGTATACCCGGCGGAAACTGCTCGCGCTGCCGCAGCGCTGATTTGTTGGTGTCGGCTCGGCGCAACCGCGCCGCATCTGGTCAAGGCAAATCGCGTACTTGACCTCCCCGCCGGGTGGTGAGTTAGATTCCCGGCATGTCGGAAGGAGGACTCATGCGTTTTCCACACGTCTTGAATCTGGGCCTTGCTCTTGTGTGCGCGGTTTTCGTTCTCAACTCACATCAGGGCCTGGCCTGTACGAACTTCATGGTCACGCGGGGCGCATCGATCGACAGCTCGGTGACGGTCACTTACACCTGCGATGGGGAATTCCACCCGCGCTTGAACTTTGACCCTGCCGCCGATCACCGACCAGGCGATTCCATCGAGATCCGGCGCTGGGGTGGAAGATTGCGCGGCAAGGTCGCACAGGTTCCGCACACGTATGCCGTGCTGGGACTGATGAACGAATACCAGGTGGCATTCGGCGAAACGACATTCGGCGGCCGCAAAGAACTCGAGGACTCGTTGGGAATCCTGCCATACTGGGACCTGATGCGCCTGTCACTGCAGCGGGCGAAGACGGCGCGCGAGGTTGTGACCGTGATCGGCGAACTGGTGGCCGAGTATGGCTATGGCGACGAAGGCGAGTCGTTCTCCATCGGCGATCCGCATGAGGTGTGGTACATGGAGATCGCTGGCACCGGTCCAGGTGGTAAGGGGGCGGTGTGGGTCGCGCTGCGGGTCCCCGACGGATATGTCTGTGCGCACGCCAACAGGGCGCGCATCGGCGAGTTCCCGATGGATGATCCAGCGAATTGTCTGCACTCGCCCAATGTCGTCTCATTCGCAGTCAAGAAGGGATACTATGACCCGAAGTCGGGCAAACCGTTCCGGTTCTGCGAGGCGTACTGCCCGGCAGGTCCGCAGGATCTCCGTTACTGCGACACGCGCGTGTGGAGCGTCTTTTGTCGTTGTGCTCCCTCCCAGGAGTTCTCCCCCGACGTCCACCGTGGCGTCGAAGGCGCCAAGCCATACCCGCTCTGGATCAAACCCGACAAGAAGCTCTCGATGGCCGATGTGATGAGCATCATGCGCGACCACTACGAGGGGACGCCGTACGACATGACCAAAGGTGTAGACGCGGGGCCGTTCGGCAGTCCCAATCATTGCCGTCCCATGACTTGGGAAGTCGACAGCACCTTGTACGGTTGGGAGCGGGCGATCTCCACGCCGCAGACCGGATTCTCGTTCATCTCGCAGTCGCGTGATTGGTTGCCGAATCCGATTGGAGGAGTCTACTGGTACGGGGTGGATGACACCTATTTCAGCGTCTGGTTGCCGCTCTACTGCGGGATCACCGCGGTGCCGTCGTCATTCACGACCGGGAGTTTGCGCCAATTCTCCTGGGAGTCGGCGTGGTGGGTGTTCAATTTCGTCGCGAACTACGCCAACCTGAAGTACTCTTACATGAAGGACGACATCATCAAGGTCCGCGATGAGCTGGAGAACCAGTTTCTGGCGATGCAGCCGGTGATCGAGGAAACGGCATTGGGACTTCGCCGGCAGGACGCTCTGCTTCTTCAGCAGTACCTCACCGACTACTCGGTGAGCCATGCCGAGGAGGTCGTCCGACGCTACCGGGAATTGGGAGAATTCCTCATCTGCAAGTACAATGACGGATATGTGAAAGACTCCAGCGGCCGTCCTCAGGAGGTCGGTTACCCCCAGGACTGGCTGCGCGACGTGGTGCGCTTGCGTCCGAAACAATTCGCCGTTCCGCGTTGGAAGTCGGACACACTCGATGCGAAATCGGCGAACTGACGGACGGGGATGGGGAAGAACGTGGAAACTCTATCCCACGATACGATCGAGTCCATACCGCCGTCGGGCGGCGGCGAGTTGACCGACATGGTACGTGTCGTGGAGCGCGGCCAGACTGAGCGTACCGAGCACAGAATCATCGAGACTGGGACCCTCGGTCGTCGCTCTAATCTGTTCCGAGGTCAGTCGTTCGAGCCGCGACATGAACGCGGCCTGGACCTCATCCCATTTCGCGCGCACTTGGTTCAAAGACGGCCATGATGCTTCGTCCTTGACCTGACCGCCGCGCGGGAAGTACTTCGCCCACGGAATGTCGATGGGTACGCCGAGGAACTTCAGGAATCCGGCCCTGATAGCGACCACATGTCCGGCTATCCATAAGATTGGGTTGGCGCCGTCGCGCCGTTCGCGTGCCCGTGACTCCGTGATCCCGTCGAGGGCGCGATGGAACAACTGGTGCGCGGTACGAAAAATCGGTGCGAGGCCTTCCAGTTCGGGAATCATGTCGTTCTCCATTCGTTTTCTGGTGACCACGGTTCGTCATCCCCCGTGGGACAGATTGGGTACTCAAGATAGTGAATGCGAGCCACTGTGCGCTGTTCTTCTTGATCGTACGCGACCTGGCGAATGCAAGTCGGACAGCGCCCCGCTTCGAATGTGAACACAATGGACCCACTGTGGTCTAATTGATGTCCCTCCACGGGGCACCATGGGTCACATGCTCACGTGCTCCCCGATCTCGATGACCCGCTCCGGGGGGATATTGAAATACGTCGTCGCACCTTGGGCGTTGCGCAAGAGGAACGAGAAGATGTACTTCCGCCACAGGGACATCAGCGGCCACGGTTGGGACCGGACACGCTCGCGACCCAAGAAGAAGCTGACTTTCCACGGTTCAAACTCCAACCCCTGCTTTCGTGCCAGGTCGAGCACCTCACAGACATCGGGCGTCTCCATGAACCCATATCGTGCTACGATGCGCCAGAATCCATCACCGAGCTCCTCCACGGTGACCCTCTCCTCACTGGGCACGGACGGAACATCTTCCGTGCGGATGTTCATGATCGCGACCTCCTGATGGAGGACGCGGTTGTGCCGCAGGTTGTGGACCAGGGCGGGCGGCACGACATCGCGGCGTCCTGCCATGAAGATCGCCTTCCCCGGGATTCGGAGTGGGGGCGATTGGTGCAGGTCATCCAGAAAGGTCTCAAGAGTGGGGCTGCCGGCATAGAGCTTCGCCGTCAGGATGGCGCGTCCCTTCCGCCACGTGCTCATGAGCGTGAAAGCGGCGGCGGCAATCGCGAGCGGAATCCACGCACCGTGGGCGATCTTGCTGATGTTGGCACCGAAGAAGCTCAAGTCCACGGCGATGAAGACCAGCGCGAACGACAACACGGCGGGCCACCGCCACCGTCGATCAAGTCGCGCGACCACCGCGTAGAGAATCGTCGCAATCAGCATTGTCGTCGTGACGGCAACACCGTATGCCGCCGCCAGTCGGCTCGAGGATCCGAATCCCAAGACCAGAGCGACTGTGCAGATCATCAGAATCCAATTCACCTGTGGAACGTACACCTGGCCGATCTGCGCGGCCGACGTGTGAATGATCCTGAGGCGGGGCAAGTAGCCCATCTGGATCGCCTGACGGGTCAGTGAAAACGCCCCCGTGATGACCGCCTGCGACGCGATGATCGTCGCGACGGTCGCGAGGACAACCAACGGCATCAATGCCCAGCGAGGCGCCAGTGCATAGAACGGATTGGCAGCGGCTGTCGGATCGCCCAGCAGTGCGGCGCCCTGCCCCATGTAGTTGCAGAGGAGCGCGGGCATGGCCACGGTGAACCACGCCAGCCGAATCGGTCGACGCCCGAAGTGCCCCAGATCGGCGTACAGAGTCTCGGCCCCAGTGACCACCAGAAAGACCGCGCCCAGGGCCAGGAAGCCGACCTTTCCGCTCGCCCGTAGGAATTCGAATCCATATATCGGGCTGAATGCCATCAACACTTCCGGGCGTTGGACGATGCTCGGCAGACCCAGAAGCATGATAACACAGAACCACGTCAGGGTGATCGGGCCGAAGAAGACCCCGACGCGCTGTGTGCCGTGTGACTGGACCATGAACAACGCCAGGAGGATTCCGACCGTCAACGGGACAATATAGGGATCGAACACCGGCGTAACGACGCGCAAGCCTTCAACGGCGCTCAACACGGAAATCGCCGGTGTGATCATCCCGTCGCCATAGAGGAGTGAGGCGGCAAACACGCCGGCGGCGATGACCGGCCAGCGCCATCCCCGCTCGCCACCAAGGGCTCTTCTCACCAGGGCGGTGAGAGCGATGACTCCGCCCTCACCACGATTGTCCGCCCGGAGGATAAACGTCAGGTACTTGATCGCCACGATCAGGATCAACGCCCAGACCATGAGCGAAAGGATGCCCAGGACATTCGCCCGCGTGAGCGGCACTTCGAAGTCACCATGGAAGCACTCGCGCATGGCGTAGAGCGGGCTGGTGCCGATGTCGCCATAGACGACTCCCAGTGCGGCGAGCGCGAGGATCGCGAGACGCTTCCTGGCATCGGCCGTCTTAGGCGCAGGCGAATCGTCGGTCATGGGGCCGGGACTTCTCATCGGGGCACTGGATGATCTGCGACGAGACTATGGTAGCCCGTCCCGGTGACCCAGACAAGAGTTTGTTGCCGTCGCGTCGCTCGACGCGTTGCGGGGGCCATGGTTGCGACGACTCGTGACGACGGTGCCGCGAGGGTCGCACGGGATTCCTTGCCGCCTCCCCGCCAGATCGCTACCTTGTGAGACAGAGGAAACTGGAGGGTGCCGCAATGGAACTGCTGGTATTCGGCAAAGACGTGAAGTTGACACCGTCCGTGCGGTTTCTGATCCGGACGGCAACCGATCATCTGGAAGCCCACTTTCGCCATATGTTGAGCGCTCAATGGGACCTTGCGTTCGAGCGGTTCGAAATCCGAGTCTCATGTCGCTTGCATGCGCGGAGTGGCTTCTATCGGGCTTCGTCCCGATCCAAGAAGCTGCGGACGGCGGTCGACGACGTGGTTCAGAAGATCCAGACGCAGCGACGCCGGAAGAAGGTCATTGTCCTGCGTGCGCGCCGACAGTCGGCGCGGAAGCGGTAGTCGGACCGGAGCGCTCCATCCATGGGCACCGAAGCGCTGGGCAAAGACGTTTACTACGTCCTTCTGCTCTTTTCGCTCTTCGTCATTCCCCGCCTGCTTCAGCACCTGCGGATTCCCACGGCGATCACGAGCCTCGCCATCGGTGCGGTGGCCGGAATGGGCTTCGGTTTGTTCCGAGCCGATCAGACGGTCGAGCTGTTGGCAACACTGGGCATCGTTTCCCTCTTCCTGTTCGCCGGGATGGACGTCGAGTTCGCGGCTCTGCGGCGCGAACGCCGCGTGATTCTGCAGCATGTGCTTATTCGCGTGGCGGCGTTCGCCCTGGTGTCGCCCGCACTCATGTGGGCGCTGGATGTCGACCTTCGCGTCGGGATGCTGATTGCGTTGGCGGTCCTGACTCCGTCCACAGGATTCATCCTCGATTCGATTCGGGGGTTTGGCCTGTCGCCGTCAGAGCAATTCTGGATTCGCTCCAAGTCGGTGGCCACGGAGCTGGTGGCGCTCGTCGTCCTGTTTGTGGCGTTGCAGTCGGCGTCTCTTTCCCGATTGGCAATCTCCACGGGCATTCTGGTGGCGATGATTGTCCTGTTGCCGCCGGCCTTTCGTTTGTTCGCACGAATCGTGGTGCCATATGCGCCGAAATCGGAGTTCGCGTTTCTCATCATCATGGCCATTGTCTGCGCGATGATCACTCGTGCCTTGGGCGTCTACTATCTGGTGGGTGCATTTGCGGTCGGCATCGCCGCTCAACATCTGCGCGAGCAACTCCCCGCGATGAGTTCTGAGAAGATGTTGCACGCCGTGGAGGCGTTCGGCTCCATCTTCGTCCCCTTCTACTTCTTTCATGCGGGTTTGCTTCTGCGCGCGGACGAGCTGGGGATGGCGCAGGTTGTCGCAGGTCTTGTCCTGCTCGCCGTGTTTCTCCCACTCCGCCTTGGTCTCGTCGCCATTCACCGGCGCGTCGTCGTCCGCGAGAAACTGCGCGAAACGATGCGTGTGGCCATCCCCATGCTGCCCACCCTTGTGTTCACTCTGGTGATCGCTGAGGTCTTGCGCATGGAGGGCGGGTATCCGACCTTTCTCGTGGGTGGTCTGATCGTGTATACCCTCGCGAACACTCTGATGCCGGGTCTGGTCATGAGGGCGCAACCACCGGAGTTCGAGGAACTGCATCCGCCGCCGTTGGAGATCTCCACCACGGTCTAGGAGTTTCCCGAAGGAAGAACTGCCGTGGAGACGATGGCCGGCACCTACGCCGTGATGCGCGCACACGGAGTGCGACCGGTGACGGTAAGCAGGGCTGCCGGACACAAAGGAGGCCTGCCATAAAGCTGGGCCGATTCATCATCCAATCGTTGGAGCGATTGCATGTGCGCGGGACCAACGCGCTCCTGCTGATCGCCTCGTTGGTCGGCATCACCACCGGGCTTGGTGCCATCGGCTTCACGGCGCTCATCCGGTATTTCAACCGGTTGTTCTTCGGCATGACAGACCGCTTTCTCTCTCAGTCGCTCGGCGCCGGCGGATTCCATTACTGGACGGCAGTCATTCCCGCGATCGGCGGGCTGATCGTCGGTCCGATCGTCTTCCTCTATGCCAGGGAGGCCCGAGGGCACGGCGTGCCGGAGGTGATGAACGCGGTGGCACGTCTGGGGGGTGTCATCCGGCCGCGCGTAGCACTTGCCAAAGCGGTCGCCTCCGCCGCCTGCATTGGCTCCGGCGGGTCGGCGGGGCGAGAGGGACCCATTGTGCAGATTGGATCGGCGCTCGGGTCGACGGTCGGCCAATTCCTGGGGTTCTCTGGCGAGCGGATCAAGATCCTCGTAGGGTGCGGCGCCGCCGCAGGGATTTCAGCGGTGTTCAACGCCCCCATTGCAGGCGTTCTCTTCTCCCTGGAGGTCATCCTGGGGGACTTTGCGATCGGGACGTTCTCGCCGGTACTCGTGTCGTCGGTCCTGGCCTCCGTTCTCACGCGCAGCATCCTGGGCAATCATCCTGCTTTTGCGGTCCCCGGCTACGAGTTGGCGTCGGCGTGGGAGGTGCTGTTCTACGCGGTCATGTCCGTCGGGCTCGGCCTGGTCGCCGTCTTGTTCACGAAGACTCTGGACGTGATGGAGGATGGCTTCGAGCGGCTCCGGATTCCGAACGTTCTCAAGCCCGTGCTCGGCGGCCTGCTGTTGGGTCTTCTGGCTCTGATGTACCCGCAATTGCTGGCGGACGGATATGAATCGGTGCGGCTGGCCCTACACAACTACCTGGCGTTGGGGATTCTGGTGCCGCTCGTCTTTCTCAAGATCGTGGCCACATCCCTGACCTTGGGATCGGGCAGTTCGGGCGGTATCTTCGCACCCTCGTTATTCATGGGCGCCATGGCTGGCGGGGCGTTCGGATATCTGGCGCATGCGGTCTTTCCGGAGGTGACCGCCAACCCAGGCGCCTATGCGCTCGTCGGGATGGCCGGCGTCATTGCCGCCGCGACCCACGCCCCGATCACTGCCTTGGTGATCGTCTTTGAGATGACGGGCGATTACCACATTGTCCTGCCGCTGATGATCACGGTGGCCATCTCGACGGTGGTGGCCAGGAGCGTCTCCAGCGAATCGATCTATACGATGAAGTTGGTGAAACGCGGCATCGACATTCGCGGTGGCCGCGACCTGAACATCCTGCAGAGGTTCCACGTCGCTGATGTCCTGGACGACCACTATACACGATTTCCCTCCCAGGCGCCGCTCGACAATGTGCTCGCCGTGGTCGAGGAGTCACACGAAACGCACTTTGTTGTGGAAGGTAGTGGCGGGGAATTGCGGGGGCTCGTGTCCCTCCACGACATGCGGGGCGTGCTGGCGAAACACGATGTCGGTGCGGCCCTCGTCGCCGAGGACGTCGCCCGGCACAAGATTCCGGAGCTGGTCCCTGCCGATGATCTTCAGAAGGCCCTGGAGGCCTTCAACCTCACCGGCCACGCATTGCTTCCCGTCGTGCGCGATGGAACCTCGAAGATCGTGGTCGGTGTGGTGCGTCGGGAGGCGCTTCTCAACTTCTACAACTTGAGGCTGCTGGAACAGTTGCGGCGGTAGTCGGCGTCATCAGCGTCGTCGAGCGCGCCTTGGGATCACGATTACGTGCTCCGCCCGTCGCAGCCGTCAGACGTAGAGAATGCGCTGCCCATCACCTCGCTTGAGGGCCAACAGCAGCGTGAGATACTCGCGCAGGTGACGCGTCAGAAGGAAGTTGCTGCCCACGAACTCGCGTCCGGTACGCCCCATCTGGGACATCATGTCCCGATGATGCAATAGGTAGCGGATCCGATGGGCCGCGCCTTCCGGCGTGGACACGAGGAAGCCGGTGTGGTAGTTGATGACCTGCAGGCGGATGCCGCCGGTGTCGCCGCCGATCACTGGTTTGCCCTTCCAAAGGGCCTCGGTGACCGTGAGGCCGAACCCTTCGCGCGTGGACTTCTGGAGGATGATGTCGGCGGCGCGCTGTATTGCATTGACCTGACGATCGGCACCGCTGGGGAGTTTCAACACATGGATGTCGGCATCGTTCTTGGCCTCTTCCATCACTTCTTCCAGGACGACATCGCCCTCCGGGTCATCGTCCGCGCCGCCACCGGCAAGGACCAACTGCACCGGGTACGTATGCTTCACGAGTTGATAGGCCCTGATGACACCGAGTGGATCCTTGAATCGGTCGAACCGGGAAATCTGCACAAGCAGCGGGCGGTCGGGGTCGAGCCCGTGTGCCGTTCTCATGGCAGCGACTTCGGACTGGGCCAGCTCGTGGTTCTTCTCGCTCAGCGGATCGATGCTGGGAGCCACGATCACTTGCCGATGCGGCAGAGACCGGGCGAAGTCCACGATGGAGCAGATGCTGGCATCGTACCCGGCGACGACGGAACGGAAGAACTTCCAGTTCTCATGGTTGGGGTTGCTGAGATCGATGTGCGCCCGCCAGATCCACTTCCCGATGCGGTCGCGCGTGAAGTGGAGCAGAGCGGCGGGCTGGGGATCATGGATGATCACGAAGTCCGCATCGCGGAGCACGTCCCGCAGCCGGGCGGCGTTTTCCTCGTTCACTTCCAGGTACAGTTTCCAGTCTTTCTTGCTGATCACTCCGGGTTGGCCCTGAAAGCTGTTATGGATCATCTTGGTAATCTCAAAGTAACGCTGGGGCCCGGTCACGACCTCCCAGCGCGCATCGAGGCCGAGTTCGCGCATGAACGGGACCATCCAGCCGAGAATCTCGGCCACCCCGCCTCCGGTCTGTGTGGAGTTGACATGGACGACGCGCGCCCCGGAGAGACGCTCTCCCAACTGCGATAGCTGGCGAATCGTGGCGCCGCCGGCGATCTCCGTGTAGTCTTGAAGCGTTCTGTCCATCATGTGTCCGGCAATCCCAGCAGTGAATCGGCCAGCGCCCGCCGCATCGTGGGCAGACTGTGGAAGTGAACGTCGATGCCTTGAATCGCCTGCAAATGGCGCGCCCAGTCCCCCGGGTATTCCCGCAGCCACGCGGAAAAATCGTCCATCTGGCGCGGCGGTCGGCGACGGGCTTCCAGGAAGTGAAAGTAGATGCTCCCGTCGCTCATGCGGGCGATGCTCCGGGGCAGGTCGTGTGGCCGCCGCACGCGTTCGCCCGTATCGAACACAACAATGGTGGCTTCAGTGAAGCGGAATTCATATCCCGGACGGGCGGTCGGTGCCCAGGGTGAGACCTCGGCCAGCCGCTCCTCGATGATCTCGTGGACGTGGGCCCGCAGCTCCGTCAGCGAAGCAAAACTGTAGGGATCGATGATTCCCAGTTGTTCGGCCAACACCGGATCGCCCAATCCCTGTTTGGCCCAGACGGCGAAATCGTTCCGATAGTCCGGATCATCAAACGTCGGTCGCAGCAGCGTCTCGCAGAAGTGGTGGTACAGGGTGTCGTCGCTGCAGGATGCGATTCGATCACTCAGATCCCTCATGTTGTAGGCCGGCGGAAGACCGCTCATGCGCAGAAGCAGAGTGCAGTCCATGACGGCAAAGGGCGGTGCAGTTGCGCTGTTGGCACGCTCCCTCATCTCACACTCGCCTTCTCCAGCAGCACCGATCGAATCGCCGCGGCCAACGAGGGCGGATCGGGCACGCGCGTGGCGCCGCTGACTTGGATCGAATCCCCGACGATGAAGCCCATCCCCCCCTGCGACAGGGTCCACCGAATGGCGGTGGCGTCATTCTCATCATCACCGGCGTAGACAATCCTGGCGCCGGCCGAGGTCCCGCGCGTGGCTCGGATCAGCCGTTGCAGCCCCGTGCTCTTGTCCATTCCGAGCAGGGCCTGTACTTCGACGACCCGCGGACCGCGGTGCATCTTGATTCCTGGTGTCGTAGCAACCCTCTCCAGTATGGCGAAGATCTCCTCGTGTGCGGACGGGTCCACGTGCCGGAAGTGAATCGCCAGCGACCACTTCTTGTCTTCGATCTCCAATCCGGGGACGCGCTGCAATGGCTTCAAGGCGCGAGCCAGGCGATTACGGGACTGCTCCAGTCTCTCTCCCATCGCCGCCGGCGGCGACAGAACTGTCCCGTCGGGCATCCGCCATTCGAGCCCGCTGGACCCTCCCAAGATAATTCTCGGCAACGGCACACGCCGCCTCAAGTCCTCCAGTGAGCGGCTCGATATGATCGCGACCGTGTTGGTGTCATCGGCAGTCAGTTCCACGAGCAGCTCACGGCAGTCGGGATGAAGGACCGCGGCCTCGCGGTCCGCCACGATCTCCGATAACGTGCCGTCGAAGTCGAAGACCCAGATCGCAACCGGAGAGCGTGTCACGGCGACCATCCTCTCTGAATCCGTTTCAGTTCATAGAAGATGCGCTCGCCCCACGCGTAGATGTCATGATCTCTGACGGCTTCCCGCATTTTTTCCATTCTCGTCACGGCCTCTTCTCTGTTCATTTGCAGCGCCTGCTGCATGGAGTCTGCGAGTTCATCGATGTCGTAGGGGTTGATCAACAGGGCGCTGTCGAGTTCCCGCGCCGCGCCGGTGAAGCGAGACAGCATCAACACGCCCCGGTTGTCCCAGCGGGACGACACGAACTCCTTGGCCACCAGGTTCATCCCGTCGTGGAGCGAAGTGACCGCCAGCACATCCGCCATGTGGTAGGCGGCGAGGACGGTGTCGTAGTCGTGGTGCGCGCGCAGGAGGTGGACGGGCAGCCAATCATCGCGCTGATGTCGATTGTTGATTTCCTCAACCAGCGCGACGACCTGTTCGTTGAGCTTCTGATAGGCGCCGACTTGCGTGCGACTGGGCGCGGCAAACTGCAGGAAGCTCGTTGTTCCGCGCAGCTTGGGAGAGCGCCGCAGCAGGAGCTCGAACGCCTGCAAGCGTTCGAGGATCCCCTTGGTGTAGTCGATGCGGTCCATGCCGACGAAGTAAGCGACGCGCCCTGTCTCCAGATCGTGATTCGACTGCAACTCACTGAGACGGCGCAGCGTCGCCGCCGACTGCGCATCCTCGTGAATCTGATCCAGGTCGACGCTGATCGGAAAGGGCCTCACAACCGTCGATCGGCCGCCGCGGACCACACTGAAGTTCTCATAGTCCACTTTCGCCTCGATGCCGCGATCGACGGTGTCGAGGAAATTGTTGCAGTGATACTGGATGTGGAAGCCCAGAAGATCACTGCCGAGCAGCCCGTCCAGCAGCTCCTCGCCCCAGGGGAACACCCGAAAGGCCTCCCGATTGGGCCAGGGAATGTGCCAGAACAGCATGATCGTCAGATCCGGTCGCTGCATCCGCAGCAGGCGAGGCAGGAGCGCCAGGTGGAAATCCTGGATGAGAACGATGGCCTTCTCGTCGCCGACTTCCTCGAGCACCGCGTCGCAGAACTTCTGATTCACGGCGCCGTAGGTGTCCCAGTCGAGTCGGGCGAACTGCGGACGGGTGAACGTGATGTGGCACATCGGCCAAATGGCACTGTTGGCGATTCCATAGTAGTATCCGACTTCCTCCTCCTGAGACAGCCAGACGCGTCTCAGCGTGTACTGCGGATTGGACCTCGGAATGCCGACGCGGTCATGGGCATCCACAACCTGCCGGTCGGCAGTGCCGGACCCATGAGCCACCCATTTCCCCCGCACCGCGCGGATGATCGGCTCGAGAGCGGTCACCATGCCGCTGGCGGGGCGAAGAGTCCGTATCCCGCTGTCCGAGTAATCATGAATGACGGGCTCACGGTTGGAAACGACGACGATCCGGCAATCACCGGCGACCTCCGAGACAAAACGAGCCAGCCGGGATTCCCTCACCGTTCCTCCGCGCTCTTAGTCTCGTCGTTCGTGCGCCCCATGCGGACCTCATGGGCCGGTTCGAAGCCCATTTGAACCGATCCGCTCTTTTCCTGGTCAAAGTTGAGAGCACGGATCGGGAAGGGAATGACAATTCCCTCCCGGTTATACCGATGATGGAGACGCTTGATGAACTCGTGCATGATCAAGTATCGGGACACGAAATCCCGTCCCCGCAGAATGACGGTGAAGTCCACGCTGGATTCGCCGAACGCGTTGTACCGTATGAACGGCTCGAATTCGGGCACTCCCCCCGGGACCTGCTGCATGACTTCACGCGCCACGTCGCAAGTCACGTCCTCCACGTGGCCAAGGTCACTGCCGTAGTGCACTCCAACGGGCACCAGCACGGCCAGATCCTTGGAGGGCAATTCATAGTTGGTGACCACGCTTTGCCCCAGTCGGCTGTTGGGAACAAGAACGACGTTGTTGGGCAGCATCCGCACCCGAGTGGTCCGCCAGCCGATATCTTCGATTGTCCCCTCTTCTCCCGATTCCAGTCGGACAAAATCCCCCACCCGGATGTTCTTGGCCATCGTGATGTGAATGCCTGCGAAGACATTGGCCAGCGTTTCCTGAAGCCCGAGGGCCACAGCAAGCCCGCCAACACCCAAGGTGGTCACAATCGGAGTGATGGAGATCCCCATAGTACCCAGAAGTACGATTGTACCTGTGACCAGAATCGCGAACCGGATGACATTCTGCACCACGCCGGCAACCGGCAGTGCATCGCCGTCCCTTCCTGTGGACGCAAGCGCGAGCAAACCGGAGGCGAAGTTGGCGAGCCAGAATGTCGCCGACACCACGAAGATGATGAGAATGGCCTTGTCACTCAGATGAGCCCACTCCGCCGGCACGCCCGCGACTTTGATAGCGGCGAATATGCCGAGCAGGATCGACCATCCGACGATCGGGCGGCGAAGAGAATCGATAAGAAGATCATCGGCCTTCGATTCTGTCCGTGACGCCCATCTGCCGATCCTGTTCCTCAGGAGTCTGCGGAGGAGAATGCCGGCTGGCCACGAGGCGACCACGATCGCCGCAGCAAGGCCCATACGCCACGGTTCGAAAACGAACGTCAAACTCGTTTCCCCTTCCTCTGAGCGACGGTGTTCTGGAGATCATCTGCCAGGGATTGCAGTACCTGCTTTGCCGCCTCAATCTTCCACGGCGGGAGCTTTGCCAACGTGCGACGCACGCTATCCTCTACGGTTCCACGACGGGGTGGGGAGAACGCGCCCCCCCGGGCAGTCAGCCTCAACTGTGCGCTGCGGCCGTCGGTCGGATCTGGAATCCGCGACAGAAGGCGGCGGTGCTCCAAGCGCTTCAGGATGCCCGTCAACGTGCTTGGGTCAAGATGCAGCAGGACCGACAGATCGCCCGGCTTCGAAGCGGGGAAGCGTTCGAGCATGCGAAGCACCAGTCGCTGCGGTCCCGTCACTCCCAGGCAGTTCCTCATGTCCTTGGAGAGCGAACGGAGCCCGTGATCCACGGCCCATAGCGTGCGCATGAAGTCCAGCACTTCGTCGAGATGCGGACCATCAGAAATCACGGTGGATGCGGGATTGCGTCGTTTTGGGATCATGGGGCTGTGCTCGTTTCGAAACACGTCCGGTGCAATCAATCAAGACCGGACATGTGAACTTCTGCTGCCGTGTCGCGGCGCCATTATCCCTTATACGCAGACATCGGGCGATAGTTTGATCTCAAACGACATAATTTGAGCTCAAACCAGTTCTATAGCTCCGCGTCGCAATTCGTGGCCGGACGTCAGGTTGCGAGATTCCTGTCGGCACGTCAGCCGGGCCGACCGGGTAGTCACGTCGATCGCGAATTCATCGATCCCGCTGCCGGTTCTGCACCGACGGGCGGAGCCGTGCCGTGCCTCACCGGATCGTCCGACGATTTATCAGCACCTCGGTAATGCCTGTCAGGGTGTGTGCCCACGCCACGGCGATCCGAAGTGCGACAGTGTGGCGAATGTCCAGGACGTGGTGGAGACGGTGAACGTGGCCTTCCGCAGCAGCGCACCCGTGTTTGATCCGAATTGTCCGCGTGAGCAGATAGACGTCAACTGCGATGGCGTCACGACGGTCCAGGACGTTGTCAAGGCCGTGAACGTGGCATTCCGTGGTGCCAACAAGGCGACGGAATTCTGCGACCCCTGCGCGCCGTAGGCCGGCGCGCATATGCGGGAATGCCTGTCCTTCTGTCATTTCCTCGTGGGCTTCAGGAGGACAGGCATTCTGGTCTGTTCGGCCCACGACTTATGCTTGACGCAGAACGCCTTGGGCTATCTTATCACTGTTGGTGCCGCCTGTCACGAACTGACATTACTTCTCACGAACGCCACAACTGGAGGTGATCATGCGTAAGTCCAAGGCAGTACCGTTGGCAGCAGCGGTCATTGTGACTGTCGTCGCATGTGCGATCTCGTCGGCGCCCGCCCAGGCACAGGATTTCTGTCTTGAGACGGCGGTGAATTACGCGGCCGGGGATGCCCCCTACTCGGTCTTTGCCGTCGATCTGGACGGCGATGGCGATGCCGACCTGGCGGTGGCCAATGGCAACAGCAACAACGTCTCGGTGTTGAAAAACAACGGGGATGGGACGTTCGTGACGACGGCGGTGAACTTCCCGGCCGGGGATGAACCCACTTCGGTGATCGCCGCCGATTTCGACGGGGATGGCGCATGGGACTTGGCCGTGGCCAACAACAACGGCGACAACATCTCCGTGCTGATCAACTGCGCGCCGCCACCGTGCCAGTGTCCCTGCCACGGTGATCCGCAGTGCGATGGCGTGCCGAATGTGCAAGACGTCGTGAAGACGGTCGATGTCGCCTTCCGTGGCGCGGCGCCGATCTTTGATCCACTCTGTCCGCGTGAGCAGACCGACGTGAATTGCGACGGCGTGTCCACGGTGCAGGACGTGGTCAAAATGGTGAACGTCGCCTTCCGAGGAGCGAGCAAGGCAACCGAGTACTGCGATCCCTGCGCGCCGTGAGGTGACACGACAGCAAAGGGACCAAGTCTCGTGGGTCGCAGCCCTGCGCACCTCGCATCGGGCGTCGAATCTCGATCCACTCCCTTCGCCATTCGTGGTGACTGATCGCCGCCCTTGTTCTCGACAGGGGATGCCGACGGGACCATGTCGCAGCGCGCGGATCAGGCGCTTGGGCGGAGTGTGGCAAAGGCCGTGTGATCAGGCGGCCCTCACGGAGAGTGTGGCTGGGGCATCATCTCGTTGGCCCACCATCTGCCAAGAACGCCCGCTGGCTTCGGTAGGCGAGAGATCGCCGGTCAATGGCACGGTCAATGGCAAGAATACCATCCAAGTGGTCGCATTCATGTTGGAGCAGTTCGGACAAGGCATCGGTGACCGTGAGCGAGTGCTCTTTCCATTCCAGGTCACGGAAGATGATCCGACAACGCCGGTGCCGTTCAACCTTGACTAACAGATCAGGAAACGACATGCAGTCATCCCAGAGTTCGAACCGCTCCTCGCTGAGATTCTCGAGGCGCGGGTTGACGAACACGACCGGGGAATCGATGCACATATAGACCAGTCTCTTCCTGACGCCGATCTGGGGAGCGGCTATCGCGCGTCCCGCACCCCATCGCTGTCGGAAGTCCATCAGTGTGTCGTGCAAGTCCTGCACGACAGGCCGAAGGGAATCGGCTTCCTCCCGGGTGACGGGTTCGGACGGCAAATACAGCTTCGGGTTGCCGAGCAGAAGAATGTCCCGCGCTGCCAACGACAGCACCTCCGGCGTCAATATGTGTGAGTCTCCTCATCTTGCCAACAGCTCATCACCCGGCGGGCGCTGTGGCATTGGCAGATGACAACGACAGTGATCCCTGCAACGTCATCAGACGACACTCTGAGGCCGGCACTGTCTCTCATCTGACCGCCTCATCCTGTGCGCGGGATTGTACTTTTGGGGCACTCGAGCATCCCGACGATATGGGTGTCTTCGCCGCCAAGATGACGATTTTCATCTTGTCTTTCCCCGATCGGCGACAAGACGATCACCGAGGGATCGATCCTGACGTTCGCGCTGGACGGCAGCGATCCGGATGATCGTCCGCAGCATTTCTACACCTGCCCGCTCCCCCGGAACACGGCCTTCGTCTCAGCGACGCGAGCGTTCTGGTGGATGCCGGACTTTGACCAAGCGGGTGAATATCTCTGCATCAACTTCGACCTCTGCGATTCCATGCCAGTATCAAGGCCTACGTCTGCGGCTCTCTGGGAACGGACTGCACACTGAACTTTCAGATCGAATCGGACTTGCCGGCCGCACCGGGCGTGCCGGTCGGGCCGCGCATGGTGCCCGGATCGTACAGCAATCCTGGAATCCTGGCACCGCTGGGATGCCCGTGATCGCAGCGGGCCAGAGGAGCGAAGTGCAGTGAGCTGCGTTCGGTCACTCGTTCAGAGGGTGCTGGGAATCGGCATGTGACGATGCCCGCGATTCACGTACGGGTGAGCGGTACTGTCCTGCGATAGGCTGTCATTTGGACGCGGGGCATCCGACCGTCAGGATGCCCCGCGTGCCGTGCTCACTGTCCGTTGATCGCTATGGTAGAGGCGGACAACTCGTCGGGTAGGGATCGCAGAGGCAAGGATCGCAGATCCGCGTCGCCGGATCATACCCCCGAAACGCCACGTCCACCATGCGAACAACGTCGATGACTGTGGATACTCCGTCGCAACTCAGGTCGGTGCGCTCGGCCGGGTTGCCTTTCCAGCAGGAGAGATCAAAGGTCGGCGTACCGCCGCGGAAGGCGACGTCGACGGTGGCAACCACGTCCTGAACATTGGGGATGGAGTCGCAGTGGGGATCCGCCCAGCATGGGCAATGGCAGGCAATCGTGATCACGCCCTTGGTGAACGCCGGCAAGAGACAATCGTACGTGCCGCAAATCCCATAGGCCAGGTGGTTGGCCGGTCTGACACAGCAGGTGTCGATCTCAAATTCGCCGCTGGCGGCGGTGACGTCGAAGGTGAGCAGGAGCGAGGGTGATCCGCTCCCCGGCACACCGTCTGAGCCGGCAGCGAGACAGGGCTCGGTGGAGTTCACTCCCGACCACATGATGGCGCTCGGGCTGGCAAAGAACGTGCCGGAAGCGGAGCCGGGGAGTCTGTACATCTGCGAGACGGGCCCGCTACATTCATTGGCGACCTCAGGATCGGGGAAGAATTGCCTGGCGACATGCTGCGCCACGCCGCTGGCTGCCAGGCGATTGATGGCCTGGTAGTCAAAGGAATTGGCGATGAACGCGCCTCCCGTGACCGAGCGAATTTCCAGCGGCAGGACCAGTCCCGTCAGCGCCACCCGCGGAAGCCGACCTCACAGGCGACGATCACATCCACGATGTTCAACAAGCCGTCACAGATCGGGTCGGCGTGACATGGGCAGGGACACGCGCAACTCAGCAGGATGGAGACATTGTCCTCAAAGAAGTTGGCGACGGCCAGGTCCAAATCATACTCGCCATCCAAGTCGGCGGCGAAGACTGAAGCAGCGACGTTTCCGGTTCCGTAGCTACTCGCCGCGGCAAACGTGCCATCTCCGTTGTTCCTGAGTACGGAAACGTCGTCGCCGAGACTATCGGCCACTGCCAGATCGGTATCGAGATCTCCGTCCAAATCGGCGGCAAAGACCGAACGCGGACCGTCTCCGGCCCCGTAGCCGACCGCCGCGACAAAGGTCCCGTCCCCATTGTTCTCCAACACCGAGACATCGTCGGTGCCGTAGTTGGCCACGACCAAGTCGGCATCGAGATCCCCGTCGACGTCGGCGGCGAAGACCGAGGACGGGAAACTGCCAACTCCGTAGGAAGTTGCTGCAGAGAAGGTCCCATCCCCGTTGTTCTTCAGCACGGACACGTCGTATCCGCTCTCATTCGCCACCGCCAAATCGGCGTCGTCGTCCCCGTCCAAGTCGGCCGCGAAGATAGAAATGGGTCCTTCCCCAGCCCCGTAGGTCACGGGGGGAGAGAAAGTCCCGTTGCCGCCGTTTATCAGCACAGAGATCAACAGGGAACCTATGTCGGCCACAGCCAAATCCGCGTCGTCATCTCCGTCCAAGTCGGCAGCAAACACGGAGTAAGGATTGTGGCCGGCGGAGTAGTTGACCGCTGCGGCGAAGGTCCCGTCGCCGTGGTTCTTCAGCACCGAGACACTGTCGGTCTGGCTTCTGGCCACTGCCAGATCAAGATCGAGATCCCCATCCAGGTCCGCGGCGAACACCGAGGTGGGACCGCCCCCAATTGCGTAGTCCTCCGCATCCGCGAAAGTGCCATCTCCGTTGTTCGCCAGCACAGAGACGGTGCCACTGTTGTCATTCGCGACTGCCAAGTCGGCATCTCCATCTCCGTCCAGATCGGCGGCAAAGACGGAGTGAGGACCATCTCCCGGGGCGTAGTTGACGGCCGGCAAATAACACAATCCCTGTCCGTGGGTCGTTGACGTGCTCAGGACAAGGCAACCGGCCAGCGACAAGCAGGCAGTCATGAGATTGAATCTCCTGCTTCGCATGAGACACCTCCTTGGCTTTGGACTGCGGCCTGTGGAGTACCAATCTCCGCGGCGCGTCGATCTGTGACGGCGGAGGGATGCGACTACGTGATTAAGAAATACAGCCACGCCGCCCCTGTCGAGCATTAAGCGGCGTCGAGCATATAGGTATAGTATTCTGAAATAGTATTGTTTTCTTCGTCCCGTCGGTGGTCAGACAGTCCGCTCTTCCTTTAGCAGGTTGCTGAAAAACCATCCGACACTGTCATTCTGAACCCCGCCGCTCTTCGGCGGGGTGAAGAATCTGCTGTTTCTTCATAGGGGAGGGGAAGCAGATGCTTCGCTTCGCTCAGCATGACAGACCCGTTTTCAAGGCTTCCTATGGTGTTTTTCAGCAGCCTGTTAGAGCTCGATCCCTGCCTGCCGGCAGGCACGGCGTCCGGAGGACGGATCGGGGAGCTCCTTCGCCCGCTCATTGTGTTAGCGGGATGCTGACAAAGGACCATCCATGTCATTCTGGGCCCCGCCGCTCTCTGGCGGGGCGAAGAATCTGCTTTCCTCTCATCGGAGAAACAGCAGATCCCTCGTCCGCCATGGGCGGACTCGGGATGACAAATGGGCGCGAGGGACCACTCCCATGTGTCTTCCAGCAACCTGCCATGCCGGGGTGTCAGATCAGGCGCTCCGGCGGGCGGTGCGTCGCGAGTGAAGCGCTTTCTCCGCGGTATGGATTTCGGTTGACGATGATCTCGCCGCGCGCTAATCGTAGCCGGGAATGCTGTGATCCGCAGCGGGGGAACCATGGGCGAGAGCACGAATCAGGCACCGGAATCACCGGGCGGGGCGGTGGCTGTGCGAGTCTCGATTTCGACGCCTGACGGCGAGATTAGGGGTACGGTTCACATCGACCCGGGGCCAATGTCGTTGGGGGATCTGGTTCCCCTGGCGCTCGAATTGACAGACATCACGGTCGCCTTGGCGAGTCGCCGTGAACAGAAAGCGGGGCGGGCGATCTCCTGCCGGGCCAAATGCGGGGCCTGTTGCCGGCAAATGGTCGCCCTTTCGGCCCCTGAGTGTTTCTATCTGATGGACCGGATTGAGACGTGGGCGGAAGCGAGTCGGCACGAAGTACTGTCGCGGTTTCAAACGGCTGAAAAGCGTCTGGTCGCTGCCCGTCTTGTGGAACTGTTTCTTTCCGACAATTACGATGATGAGCGGGCCCTCGAAGTCGCGCCGCACTACTTTGCTCTGGGGATTCCCTGTCCCTTTCTGGTCGACGAGTCCTGCGGCATCCATCCTCACCGTCCCACGGCCTGCCGGGAACACAACGTGACGTCGCCGGCGGCGTGGTGCGTCGATCCGATCAACAATCCGATCATGAAGGTGCCGATGCCGCAGCCGATCTCGGCGGCGCTGGCCAGGTTGGTCGCGGAATTGGCGAACGACGCGCCGCGTCTGATTCCCCTGACGTTGGCGCCCCGATGGGTGGAAAGACACGGTGCCTTGCGGCGGCAGACCTGGCCGGGGATGGAGTTGTTCACGCGTTTTCTGGCGCAGGTCAGCGCGTTACCCACCTCACGGTGATTTTCTGCGCCCCGGTTTCGCCACCCGGCTGTACCACAGGACCGGCGACCTGCACCTTCGGGCACCGGTAGATCACAGCGACGGAGATCGGCGCCAGAGCGTCAGCAACTCCACTCCGGCCCCGCGGCCGGGCGCCCTTGATGCCCGTGAGCGTTCCTGTCGCTCCTCGTTGTGAGATCCGGACCTATGAAGGCGACGTCATGGTCACGGCAAGGTAGAACGGCAGGGCCAGACAGCAGACCGTGGTCAACGTTCTGACCGCCGTCCAGTCTGCCACCTCATCGGAGGTCAGATACACGCGGGACAGGAACCGTCCCGAGTAGCGGTGGATGGCGACGAGGAGCAGCGTGAAGAGCGGTTGAAGAATCTTCCCCTCCAGCGCCAAGATCACCGACCCCGCCAAGCCGACGAATACCGGCGGAGCTTCGGAGACCATCGACCAGAGACCACGTTTCTGTACCGACATGGTGGCACCCTCCACAAGTAGAAGATCGGTCCCGGCGATCTTCCCTTGAGCGGGCCGTCCAACTCTCCTGGGTCCACAGGGATTGGACCGCCGGCAGATCACGACAACCGGGGTCTACGCGCGGTTGGCAATCAGGTGTTGCGGCGCGCAACACCAACGGTCTGACTCCGATGCTCAGCAGCGTCCTCCACACGGTCGCTGCGTTGAACTCCTGCCTTGTGGATTCTTGCGCTCCCCGCTAACTTAATCGTGCCGGGACTTCTTGATCAGGGCGATCCCATGATCGGCCAGACGATCTCCCATTACACGATCACCGCCAAGCTGGGCGAAGGCGGGATGGGGGAGGTGTATCTGGCCACTGACACCAACTTGGACCGCCAGGTTGCCATCAAGTTCCTGTCCGCCGGTCGATCCACTGATCCGGAAGCTCGGCAGCGGTTCATCCACGAGGCCAAAGCCCAGGCGATGCTGAGTCATCCCCACATCGCGACGTTTCTCGATGTCGGCGAGGCCGATGGGCGCGCCTTCCTCATCATGGAATATGTCGAGGGGCGATCCCTGCCGGAGTTGGCCCGCGACGAGAAGCTGACGTTATCGGAGATTCTGGATTTGGTGATCCAGGTCGCCGAGGGGTTGCAAGCCGCCCATGAACATGGCATTGTGCACCGTGACATCAAGCCGGAGAATGTCCTGGTGACGTCCAAGCGTCTGGTCAAGATCACGGACTTCGGGTTGGCGAGGTGGAAGGGGGCGACGACCCTCACCAAGAAGGGCACCCGGATGGGGACAGCGTATTACATGTCGCCGGAGCAGACCGAGGGGAGGCGGGTTGACCATCGCGGCGATATCTTCTCGCTGGGCGTGATCCTGTACGAGCTGGTGTGCCGGCAGCGACCGTTCGAGGGAGAGACGGAGACCGCCATCGCCTATGCCGTCGTCACAGAAACACCCGAGCCGTTGGCGCGATACAAGACAGGCGTTCCTGAGCAGTTGCAGTCGATCGTCTCCAAGTGTCTGGCCAAGGATCCCGCCCAGCGGTATCAGTCAGCAGCGGACTTGGTGACAGACCTGACCGCGCTCCGACGGACTTTGACCGGTGCCGGCCGCGTCACCAGCACGAGAATCGTCGCTGCGAGACGACCTTGGAAGTTGGCACTCGCGGTCGTTGTGGGTGTTGCTGTCGTTGCAGCGGCCGGAGCGCTGGTGACCCGTTATCTCCTGCCATCCGGGCGGAGCGTTCTTCCTGAGCGCAAGATGCTGGCGGTGTTGCCGTTCGAGAATCTGGGATCGTCGGACGACGAGTACTTCTCCGACGGCATCACCGACGAAATCACCGCGAAGTTGGCGGTGATCCGCGATCTCGGCGTGATCTCGCGCACCAGCACGATGCAGTACAAGAACACGACGAAGAAGCTGCGAGAGGTGGCCAGGGAATTGGGCGTCGACTACGTGTTGGAGGGAACGATCCGCTGGGACAAGAGCCGCGATACCAGCATGGTGCGGGTTGTTCCGCAATTGATCCGGGTCTCCGATGACACCCATCTCTGGGCGGAGACGTACCAGCGGCCGCTGACCGACATCTTTGCCCTCCAGGCGGACATTGCATCGCGGATCGCTGAGGCGATGGATGTGACGCTCGTTGGCTCGGAGCACGCCGCCTTGGAGGCGATGCCGACGCGGAATCTGGAGGCGTATCAGGCCTATCTGCGGGGGTCGGACCTCCTGTGGGGACCGGACCTCACGCGTGAAGACTGCCAGTTGGCGGTACAGATGTTCCAGCGGGCGGTCCAGCTTGATTCCACATTCGCCCTGGCGTATGCCAAGCTCGCCAATGTGCATACCAGAATATACCGCGTAGGGGGCGATGCCACTCCGGAACGTCTTGGCCTGGCCAAGGCCGCGGTTGACCGGGCGCTGGCTCTGCAGCCGCGTCTCCCTTGGGCGCATATCGCTTTGAGTTACTACTATTACTGGGGTCTTCGAGACTATGACGCCGCGCTGCGCGAGCTGTCGACGGCGGAAGTCGGCCTCCCCAATGATCCCGATATTCTCTCCGCCCGGGCCTTCATCTGGCGGCGGCAGGGGCAGTTGCGTGACGCGGTGCAACAGCTACAACGGGCGTTCGTTCTGAATCCGCGATCCGTTTGGTTGCCTCAGGACATTTCGTTGACGGAACGCTATCTGCGAGATTATGCACCAGCGATCAAGTCGATGGATCAGTCAATTGCCCTCGCACCGGATCAAGTCAGCGGATACGTGGCCAAATCTCAGATCTTCTGTTTCTGGCGCGGCGACACCAGCTCAGCTCGTGCAACGCTGGCATCCAGTCCCAACCAGGATGACGACTATACCCGCTTTGGATGGTTATGGCTGTACTGGTTGGGACGGGACTATCCTGCGGCATTGGGGCAGATGGCACGTTTGTCCTCGAGACCTCTACCTCTCGAGGACGAAGGCGTGATGCCGAAGACGCTGTTGCGGGCCATGGTCTACGACCTTATGAGCGAACCGGCGCGCGCCCGAGGGTGCTACGACTCTGCCCGTGTCATCTTGGAGGACGAACTCAAAGAGCGGCCTGATGATCACCGCGTACACGGAGCGTTGGGTCTTGCGTACGCCGGCCTGGATCGGAAGCAAGAGGCGATCCAAGAAGGCAAGTTGGGAACAGAGATTCTTCCCGTCTCCAGGGATGCGATGACCGGGCCTCTGAGAGTCGCGGATCTCGCTCAAATCTACATCATGGTCGGTGAGTACGATCAGGCCTTGGACCAGATCGAGTACCTGCTCTCGATTCCCTCATTGGTTTCTGTGTCGCTGCTCCGTCTCGATCCGCGCTACGATCCCCTGCGCGAACTGCCGCGTTTCCAGAGGCTGCTGGAACAACCGGACAAGGTCTTCTAATGACCGGCCAGACGATCTCTCTTGGAGCGTCCAACACAATGAGGAACACAAGGTACGTTGAGGCTTTGGTATGTTGAATGCTCCGGTGACAGCCCCTCACCCCTTCGACTTCGCTCAGGGCAAGCCTGTCCTCTCTCCAGAGAGGAGAGGGGAAATCTAACCTCTCCCTCCGGCTTGCCCTGAGCGAAGTCGAGGGGGAGAGGTCGATCCGCCGCAGGCGGATCGGGTGAGGGCATCTTTCCTTCATTCTGTTAGAAGCTCTTACACGATCGCTGTAGCGATTCAACCAAACCCTGACACGGTTGGGCTCCAAATCTTCATTGCCCCGGCAAATCGGTACGAGGGCCGGGTAGCGGCGATCTTGAAGCCACGGAGACGGAGCAAACCGATGACGACCTTGCAGCGGAGGACAGCGTACTGGTCCGTCTCTCATCCGAGTCGCCGTCCCACTACGGCCGTGATGGCGGCGACCCGCTGCATCAACTGGTCGAATTGCCCGAGATCGAGCGATTGCGGGCCATCGGACAGCGCCGCATCCGGGTTGGGATGGACTTCGATCATCAACCCATCAGCGCCGACCGCCGCCGCCGCGCACGAGAGCGGTGTCACCTTGTGACGGATCCCGGTCCCATGGCTGGGATCGACGATGATCGGCAGGTGACTGAGCCGTTGGACAAAAGGGACGGCGGAGAGATCCAGGGTGTTCCGCGCGTGATTGGCGAAGGTGCGCACGCCCCGTTCGCAGAGGACGACATCGGGGTTCCCCTCGCTGACGATGTACTCGGCCGCCATCAGAAGCTCGTCGAGCGTTGCCGCCATGCCGCGTTTCAACAACACGGGACGGCCGCACCTTCCGGCGGCGCGGAGGAGGGAGTAGTTTTGCATGTTGCGCGCCCCGATCTGAACCATGTCGGCGTAGTGGGCGACCAGATCGAGCGATTCCTGATCGACCGCTTCGGTCACGACCGGAAGTCCGTGACGATCGCGCACCTCGGCCAGCATCTTCAGCCCGGCCTCGCCCAACCCCTGAAAACTGTAGGGTGACGTGCGCGGCTTGAAGGCGCCGCCGCGCATGAGTTGGGCGCCGGCGGCCTTGATCCGAACCGCCACAGCCTCCAACTGCTCCGGCGATTCCACCGCGCACGGCCCGGCGATCACGGCAAACCGTCCGCCTCCGATCGCCGCCGGGCCGACACGTACGACGGAATCGTCCGGGCGAAACTCGCGGCTGACAAGTTTGTAGGGGGCGGTCACCGCGATCACCTGCAGCACGCCCGGCATGGCCTCGAATCGCGCCGCCTCCACCGGTCCCTTGTTGCCGGTGATTCCGATCGCGGTGCGTTGCGCCCCCGGCATCGGGTGGGGCACCAGGCCGAGGGCGCGGATCTCGGCACAGACCATTTCGACTTCAGAATTAGATGCGTGGACGTCCATCACTATGAGCATATAGTGTCTCCTTCATTTGCGGACACTGACACTTCTGTGCATCCGTTCACCCGCGCGCCGCACGGACAAGACGCGCCACCGCCTGTCCGACCGCCGCCGCGCGCGTTCGCGGAGGACCATCCTCCAACAATGGGACGAGGGCCGACCCGATCACGAAACCATCGGCCAGGCCGGCCAACGCGCGTACGTGATCCGGGGCGGCAATGCCGAAGCCGACGACCACCGGTTTGCGCGCGAGGTGTCGGACGCGGCGCAGGAATTCCCGGGTGGAATCGGCGATGCCCGAGCGAGCACCGGTCACGCCGGTCACCGCGACACAATAAGAGAAGTCAGTGGACACCCTGTCGATGTGGCGGAGACGCGGAGCGGCCGTGGTCGGCGCCATGAGAAAGACATTGGCCAGACCATGTTCTCGCGAGTGGCGAATCCATTCCCCGGCCTCCTCGGGCGGCCAATCGGGAATGATTGTGCCGTCGACACCGGCGGCCGCAGCGGCGGCCGCAAAGCGGGCCGGGCCAAAGCGCAGGATCGGGTTGAGATACCCCATGAGAAAGATCGGGATGGGCATGCGCGCGCGCAGTGATGCGGCCAAATCCAGAACGCGCGACAGGGTCGTGCCTCCACTCAACGCCATCTGCGAGGCACGTTGAATCGCAGGTCCATCGGCCAGCGGATCGGAGAACGGCATGCCGACCTCCAGTGCTTTCGCTCCGGCCTCGTGGGCCGCGATCGCCGTATCCAGGAACATGCGCCGCGTGGGAAACCCCGCGGTCAGGAATGGGATGACCGGCGGTTCATGGGCGAACAACCCCACGATGCGTGAGTTGACGATCCCAACTGAACCGGGGCGCCCCCTGGTTGTCTCGTCCGTCATTGAATGTCCAGCCGTCATCACTTCCCCAAACGAGCCGCCCCGAGCGCGGCCATCACCGTGCCGAGATCCTTGTCGCCGCGCCCGGAAAGACAGACTCCAATGACACGCTTTCCGCTTGGGTCGCGCGGAAGCTGGTACAGCGCTGCGATGGCATGCGCCGACTCCAGCGCCGGCAGGATTCCTTCGCATTCGGCCAATAGTGAGAACGCCGCCAGCGCCTCCTGGTCGGTGACCGCCAAATACTCAACCCGTCCCGTGTCACGCAGGAACGAATGCTCCGGCCCGACGCCGGGATAGTCGAGTCCCGCGGAGATTGAATGCGGCGTGATCACCTGGCCGTCATCATCCTGCAGGAGGTATCCCATCGAGCCATGCAATACGCCGACAGTTCCGGCGGACAATGTCGCTGCGTGCCTGCCGGAGCGTAGTCCGCACCCGCCCGCCTCGACACCGATCATGCGAACCCTGGCGTCGGAAAAGAAATCGGTGAAGAACCCGATGGCATTGGAGCCGCCGCCGACGCAAGCGACCAGCGTGTCCGGAGAGCGCCCCAGCAGTCTGCGGAACTGACCTCTGGCCTCACGGCCGATGACGCGCTGGAACTCGCGCACCATGTAGGGATAGGGATGCGGACCGACCACGGAGCCGAGCACATAGTACGTGTCGTTGACATTGGTCACCCAGTCACGGATCGCCTCGCTGGCCGCATCCTTGAGGGTTCCCGCCCCGGCCTCAACGGGGATGACCCGGGCGCCGAGCAACTGCATCCGTTCGACATTCGGCGCCTGCCGCTTCATATCGAGAGCACCCATGTACACGTCGCACGTCAGTCCGAAACGTGCCGCGACAGTTGCCGTGGCGACTCCGTGCTGCCCGGCACCGGTCTCGGCAGTGACCCGGCGCTTGCGCTGTCGCACGGCCAACAGGATCTGCCCAAGCACGTTGTTGATCTTGTGCGATCCGGTGTGCGTAAGATCCTCCCGTTTCAGGAAGATCTGTCCGCGACGCAGCCGCTGGGACAGCCGTGGTGCATGGGTGAGCGGCGTGGGACGTCCGGCATATTCCCGCAGCAGATGGGAGTATTCGTCACGGAAACGCCGGTCCCGCCACGCCGCGACAAAATCGGCAGTCAGACGCTCCAAGGCGGGAATCAACGTTTCCGGCACATACCGTCCGCCATACACGCCGAATCGCCCTCGTCGATCCGGCCGTTTCAGGTAGGCGGGTCCTTTGTCTCTCTGTCTGCCCATTTCGTCCCCTGCAACAGATACTCCTATTGTCCGGTTCGCCGCGCATCGGCCTGTCGAACGGCGTGCACAAGTGCCGCGATCCGTTCCGGGGACTTGATTCCCGGTGCGGTCTCCACGCCGCTGGAAACATCGATCGCATAGGGTCGAACCTGGGCAATGGCATCAGGCACATTGCCCGGATGGATTCCACCCGCCAACCAGACCCGCCCCCAGGAGCGCGCGCCCTCGATCAACGACCAGTCGAATGTCCGCCCGGTCCCGCCATGTAGTCCGGACCCCCCGTGGTCAAACAGGTAGTCGTCGATCGCATCGATCTGAAGCGACGGGTCCGCCGGTCGCGAGTCGACGGGGATAGCCCGGATCAGGCGGATCTCTTTCCCGAGTTCCGCCCATGGCCCGGGACGGATAACCCCGTGCAGTTGCGCGGCCGTGATGCCTGTCGAGCGGGCCACGGCAGCGATTTCATCGGGACCGGCATCAACGAATACGCCAACGGTTTCGAGGTCCGGCGAGACGGCGGCAACCAATTCGCTCGCGTGACGTTCTGTGACATAGCGCGGGCTGCCCGGCCAGAACACCAATCCCATCAGATCGCATCCCGAATCCCGGACCGCGATCGCATCCTGCATCCTGGTAATCCCGCAGATCTTGATGCGCGTGTGAGCCATGTCTACCCTTGTCTTCCCACACTGCACAACTCGCGCAGGCGCGCCGCAGGATCGGGCGATGTGATCAGGGATTCGCCGATCAGAAAGCCGCGGAACCCCACCTGCATCAGTGACTGAATCTGATCTGCGTTGCTGATTCCGCTCTCGGCGATGGCGACGGCGCCGGACGGGCACCGGTCGCAAAGCCGGGCCAGGCGCGCGATGTCGACCGAGAAATCGTCAAGGTCGCGGGCGTTGATGCCCACAAGGTGCGGGTCGCAGGCGGCGACCTTCTCCATGTCGTCGGTTCCGTGGACCTCGAACAGCACTTCCAATTGCGCCGCGCCAGCCGCATCGCGCAACTCGCGCAGTTGCATTGCCGTCAGAATTCGAGCAATCAGGAGGATGGCATCGGCTCCCAGCGCCGCCGATTCGGCCACTTGAATGGGCTCGACCATGAAGTCTTTCCGCAGAATGGGCAAATCGGTGTTTTGGCGGATCGCCGTGACCCAACCGTTCTCGCCGAGGAAGAACTCCGGTTCCGTCACAACGGAAAGAGCCGTAGCGCCACCGCAGGCGTACACCGCCGCCAGACCGAGAGGATCTAATGCCTGTTTCAGCAACAGACCCTTCGACGGGGACGCCTTCTTGATTTCGGCGATGATGGCCGGACACTGATTCCGGATCGCCGCGATCAATGAACGACGGGGAAATCGCTGTCCCTGCCGCAGCAGTTCCTCGACCGATGACGTCGAATGCAATGACTCCGCCCGACGCCGCGCCGCATCGACGATTGCATTCAGCACCCCGGTTGCCGGACCAACCAACGGTGGCTTTGATTCGGATGACAACCGTTCGCTCACGGCGTCGCCTCCCTGCCCGTACCATCCTCGCGCGAGGCAGCGACCGCTGATGTCAGCAACGTCGCCAACCGCCCCTCGCTCACGGCGGAGCGTGACTGCCTTATCCCTTCGGCAATGGAAGGCGCTGTCCCGGCTATATAGAGTGCGGCGCCGGCGTTCATGATGGCTGCGTCAGTGTGCGGTCCCGGCACGCCCCCGGCAATCGCCCGGATGATGCCCGCGTTTTCTGTGGCATCGCCGCCGGTTAGATCGTCGAGGGAACGCGTTCCCATGCCCCAGTCACTCGGGTGGATGGTGTATTCCCGCACCGACTGGCCGTCCCATTCGGCGACGCGATTGTCGCCACACGGCAGGAGTTCATCCGCATCGTGGGGGCCGCAGACCACAAGAGCGCGTTCGGCGCCCAGATGCGCAAGGACTTCCGCCATCTGGCGCAGACGCTTCGGATCATAGACCCCGACGACCTGACGCCGGACACCGGCGGGATTGCACAGGGGACCCAGGAGATTGAAGACAGTGCGCACGCCGATCTCTCGACGCGGCGCCAGCGCATGGCGCATCGCCGGATGGAATCGGGGCGCAAACAGAAAGGCGAATCGGCACGTGCCGAGCGCGTTTTGTACGACGGCCGGACCGGGATCGATTTCGAATCCCAATGCGGCGAGCACGTCGGCAGAGCCGGAGCGCGATGAAACGGCGCGATTCCCGTGCTTGGCCACGGGGACGCCACAAGCGGCCGCGATCAATCCGGCCACGGTGGACACATTGAACGTGCCCAGTCCATCCCCGCCCGTGCCGCACGTGTCGATCGCTCCGACGGGTACATCATTCAACACGACCATCGAGGAACGCATTGCATGCACGAAACCGACGATCTCCTCTGTCGTCTCTCCCTTCAGGCGCAACGCCACCAACCAGGCGGCGATCTGAGCCGGTGAGGCCTCACCGGACATAACCAATCCCATCGCGGTCTCGGCATCGGATTCGCAGAGGTCGCTTCCGGCCATCGCGACTTTGATAAACGGTCTCAGCATCGACTCATGCTCCGGGTGTTCTTAGTGGCAACAGCACGGCGACGCATGTGATCACAAGCGTCCTTCCAGAAAATTCCGCAGCAGCCGCTCTCCGTCAGGGGTCATGATCGATTCGGGGTGAAACTGCACACCGACAGTCGGGTGCTCGCGGTGACGCAGCGCCATGATCGTCCCGTCTTCCGTCTCGGCCGTGATCACAAGGCATGCGGGACAGGATGAGCGCTCGACGACCAGCGAATGATACCGAGTCGCAACCATGGGATTGCTCAGACCTGTGAATACGCCACGACGGTTATGGCGAATGAGCGATGCCTTGCCGTGCATCAAGCGACGGGCTGGCACGATGCGCCCGCCGAAGACCTCGCCGATCGCTTGGTGCCCCAGACAAACACCGAGGATCGGCAATGCTCCCGACAGTTCACGGATGATCTGGGGGGTTGCCCCCGCTTCGGTCGGACGACCGGGGCCGGGCGAGAGTACGATCATGTCGTGGCGTCTGAGAATGCCGGGAATGTCGATCGCGTCATTGCGACGCACATCAATGCGTGCCCCCAGGCCGCCGAACGCCTGGTAAAGGTTGTAGGTGAAGGAATCGTAGTTGTCCACCAGGAGGATCATCGCCGCTCCTTCGTATTCCAAACACCGCCCGCGGCGGCCAGTGGCGCCGCCGCCTTGCTGCATGTCTCGGCGAACTCACGGTCGGCATCGGAGTCGGCGACGATGCCGGCCCCGGCCTGCACGTAGGCGGCGTTCTTGTCCATGACCACCGTGCGAATGGCAATCGCCATGTCCATGTTCCCTCCCCAGTCGAAGTACCCCACGCAGCCGCCGTACACACCGCGGCGCGACGGTTCCAGGGCGTCGATGATCTCCATCGCGCGGATTTTGGGCGCACCCGTCAGCGTCCCGGCCGGAAAAGCCGCCGCCAGCGCATCGAATGCATCGATCCGCGGACGGATGCGGCCGCGCACCGTGGACACCATGTGCAGAACATGAGAGAATCGCTCGATGTCGCGGAAGGGCTCGGTCCTCACCGTCCCGAAACGGCAGACGCGTCCCAGGTCGTTGCGGCCGAGATCTACCAGCATCAGATGCTCAGCGTTTTCCTTGGGCGACTTTCGCAACTGCTCCTCGCGTCGCAAATCCTCGGCCAGGTTCGCTCCGCGCGGACGAGTTCCGGCAATCGGGCGGGTGGTCACGACGTTACCGTTCTTCTGAATCAGGGTCTCCGGCGAGGAACCGGCAATGGCGAGATCGTCGCAACGGAGGAAGAACATGTACGGCGAGGGATTGCTTTGACGCAGCCGGCGATAGACGGCGAATGCATCCCTTGGCGATGGAACCCGCCAGCGTTGGGAAAGCACGCCCTGGAAGATGTCGCCCCGGCGAATATGGCTCTTCATCGCGGCGACGGCCGCGGAGAATTCTTGTCGCGACATGTTCGAGCGGGCCACGCTCTCTGCCTGAGGAGGAAGTGGTGAGACAGTCAGCGGGCACCCAAGACACCGTACGAGTCTATCCAACCCTCGCCGGGATTGTTCGTAGGCGCGGACAGCGCCCGGACGACTTGAGTCCGCAGGCCGGACAGCCGCGATGGCGCGTGCGGTCTGGCAAACGTGATCGACGGCGACGATTCGATCATAGAGCCCCAGGTGGATCCATGGCTGTTGTAGGACATCGGGAGCGCGACTGGGAAGCCGTTCCCACAACCGGATGACGTCATAGGCGAAATATCCAACCCATCCGCCGGTCAGGCCGATGGCGGGCGCCACTCCCTTGGGGATGGATCTCGCAGGTAGACGCGACCGCAACAACGCGGGCAAATCGCCGGACGTGATGCGGTGTCGGCGGGAGCCGATGCGGTGCCAGCCGCCATCTTGGAAAAGCACGATTTCCTCGGTCGGGGCGCTGCCGACAAATGAGTACCGTCCCACCGACTGACCGCGGTCAACGCTCTCCAGCAGGAAGGCGGGACCGCGGCCGTCGGAATTCAGACGCATCAGAATCGCCGCCGGCGTGAGCACATCGGCCGGCACGTCCGCCGTAACAAAGGCGATCGGTGAATCGCGCAATTGCCGTTGGACGTCACGGAAGTCCATGGTCGGTCTCGCGTGCCATTCTGCCGCAACGCCGTCGCAGCAATGATGCTCCCTGCTCGCGCCCATTCGCACAGCCGATCTGTAACCCCTATCGGCCAAATCACCGGCTCAATAAGAAAGCGCCCGTCGGATCGACGGGCGCCTGAGGCCATGCCAGTGTCTGCCCACCGATCCTACAAGAAGCCCTCCCAACGCCATGACCAGGCCGAGGACATTGCGGAAACAGTTATCGTGGGCAGGTACACCACTAAAATTTATACGTGACCGGTCGCCCACTGTTTGTGATGAATTCAGATTCCACGCCAGGGGTTGTGGTCATTCATAGCTCGATGCGTGCTATCAACATGACGTTGTGCTGACTGACACAAGCCAGGTGTACACCGGTCGCCGACCTGGTTTCTTGGCTTCCGCACTGAGTACTTGCGCATTTGCCCTGCCCTTGTTACAATTGACATGAGGTTCGCAGTCCTCGGATCGGGTCACCGGTCCATCTACAGATCGTTTGGGGCTTATTCGCGGTGGGAGTCGCCACGGGTGTTCAGGCGCCGTGGGGCGACCGTCAGGGCAGAAATGGTACACAAGCAGCCCGAAGGGTGGGTGGTTCTCTCTGTTGTCTCATGGAGACCGATTGAGGAATCTGGAAGATGACCTTGGGTGCAACCTGGCGACATCGTCCTTGCGGCCGCCGCGGTGGCCTCTGCGACAGCACGCCCAGCATTCGACGCTGTCGTAAGATGACTGCGGCGCTCCTGCTGTTCGGTTTGACCCTGTGCGCGACGGATCTGTTCGCGCAAGGCGTGGCCCTGTACAAAGACGGTCAGAAGATCATCGATCTCCAGGACGTCATCACATCTTCTCATGCACCTCAGGGGAAGATAGCCGTCTCCAAACCTGCCGGGATCGAAGCTCTGCGACACCAGATCTTCGCAGCTACCAGGTCACGTCCCTTCCCGGAACGCGACACGTATTTGCGCACGGTCAGCGAGTGCCGCGATCAGGTGTTACGGCTCACCGCCGGGGACGGAGTGGGAGAATACTCCCCTGCAGATGTGGGCCGGCTTCTGGATCTGAAGACCGAACTGGAGCGGGATGGACAGATTCTGCTGGCCGAGTATCAGAGCCTGGCCGACGGTCTCGCCGCTGCAGGGTACCCAGGGGAAAAGCTCGCGCGCCACGCGCAGATGGTTGAACAGTGTCGCAAGGCGTCGGGGCACCTCCTCGATCTGCTATCGGAGTTGGAACGGGCCCGAACCGGCGGAGACCAAGCCGGAACACTGCGGACGATCGGCCGATTGCGCCAGTGCTTTGCAGACAGCATGGCGCCGTGGGAAGTAGAGGGACAGAACCCTTTACCCCGGCCGATGCTCCTTCAAACGAGAGCGCTTCCGCAGATTCAAGGTGACTTGCAGGGGCGACCTCCGGTGCTGTACCCCTCCGCCGACGCCAAGAGGATCGGCCCGGGTCCGGGTGATCTGGACGAAACGATCGATGTTCAGTTTTCCGATCAGATCGCCGCATTGGCGGCGGAGCTGGATTCCTCGCCGGTCCAGATCTACGGGTACGTGCGAAACCAGCTCACTTTCGAGCCCTATCTGGGTTCCCGCAAGGGGTCCCAGCAGACGCTGGAGCACATGCGGGGCAATAGTGAAGGGGTGTCGATGGACGTGTCCAGTGGAGCCTGCCGGAAGGCCGGTCACGTCTTCGAGTCCTCGGTCCGCTGCACACAGCAGATCAACATCGCACAGAGATCACCAACGCCCATGTCTTCACCGCCCACGGGATTCTGTTTGAACGCCTGCTCTTCGATCACCAAATCCCAGATCATTCGGCAGGGGAGAGCGGATTTCGGGTGCTGAATGGGCCAGTCAGCGGCCTTTGTTGCCGTTCGCGGATTGACCCGCCGAAGCGGTGGCAGCGTGCCATCGCCGTAACTCCGCCACGGTCCGTCGGTTCGCAACGTGCAGAACGGCCAGATTGACGCAGGCGATTCTTGTTGGGGGATAAGGACTTATGGCCACACTTTTGAAAGCTCCCCGGGCCGGACCTTTTGCGAACTCGTAAGTCGTTGGGCGGAATCGAGGGTTGATCGTCGCTATGGGCGCTGGCGAGTCTCGGCTTCCCTTCACGACGTTCAGCAGTGATCTGCTCCGCCGTAAACCGCTTCCGGCTCCACCCCAACCCCTTCTCTCTGGTCTCGCGGAACCGAACACAACCACTGGAGCAGCCTTCGGGAGGCAGGTCATCCCAGCAGAACGTCGATCTTGTCCAGCAGTTCTTCGGCTGTCAGCAGAAACCGATCTTCGGTTGGGAGTTGAATGGTCTACCCCAAGGCTCCAATACCGCGGCGGATGATCGGAATCTCGTGTACTGGATCGGCGCCCTTCGTGGCTGCCGCGACGATAGCATGCCCGGTCTCATGGTAGGCCACGATCTCCCGTTTCCTCGGAGTGATCAGTCGGCTCTTTTCTCGAGACCGGCGATCACCATTTCGATCGCGCCATCGAAATCCTTCGGCATGACCCGGCTGCAGCCAGCCCGGACGGCGCGTAATGCTGCTTCATGGGAATCCAGCGGGAGATCTCCGGACAGTGGGTGTGGAAACCGGGTCAGAGAACATGCCGATGACCCGGGCTCTCCGGTGGCAAGTTCGGACGATTTTCTTGTGCGTTCAACCTCACATCCCGCACGGCTCACAGAACTCCGTCGCCGGGTCGGCGCTGCGAAAGGCGACGTTAACCAGATGAACCACGTCGTGAATTTTCGTAACCCCGTCGCAATCGACGTCGGTCGTCATCCGGGGACAGAGCACGTTGGAATCGGGGATTTCCGCTTCTCCACGGAAAGCAACCCCGGCTGCAAAGACGACGTCGTGGACAGTGGTCACACCGTCGCAAAGGGGATCCCCATGGCAATCGCAGGCACACGGCGCCGCGGCACTCGCTGCGCCGTACCAAAACCCCAGTTCCATCCTCAGATTGCCGGCGGCGACTTCCCCGACGGCATTCTGACCAACCGACAGTCCTGTCCACACGTTGCCGGTACCCACCGATGTGCCACCACCATAGTCGATCACGTACCAATCGAGATTGACGGGGAGTGCCTGTGCCGTCGCGATCGGGATGACAGGGTCAGCACGCCGCGGGATCTCCGCCGGAGTCATGCCTCCGCTGTCGGCCGGTTGGGCGGCCGGCGTCGGCTGTAACCTCGGCACTATGTCGCTCGCGATATTCTGACGCCGAGGGCCTTCACCCGCCAGGGCCGGCAGCGCGATCAAGAACACGGCCACACCGATCCGGGTAAGCGCACCCGATCCCCAATCGGGTCTGATAATGCGTCTTCGGTTGCGTCGCGTATTCATTGTGTCCTCCGCTTCAGCTGCTCCGTCGGGCCGGGCAGGCACTCTTGTCACGGGCGCGATCGTCCGTCGCCGTGCACCGCCCGGCGAGATCGGGTTACTCCTCCTCCCGCAGTTGTTCGTCGCCCACATCGGGAGCGCTCGGCGTCGGCTCTTGCTGCATCAGCGGCGTCGGCGAACCGATATAGACATTCCCGACCGGAGCTCTGAGTGTCATCGCCTTGGTGATCACCAGGGTCTCATCATATGTTCCCTTGGCGATACACAGATGGCCGCTGGTGGCGATGCCGGTCGCGCCGTTCTGCACCGAGAGGTAGGGATCAAAGATGGCCCCCGTTTCCCCGGTGCTGATGTGGGCGTTGTCAACATAACGGGCCGATGATCCCAGAAAACCGTTCACCGCGTTGTAAAAGACAATCCGGCCAAAGGCGGTTCCCTTGTTACGGCCCGTCAGAACATCGCATCCAGAATTGGTATGCACCCCGAGAGCATGGCCGTTTGTGTTGTAGATGATCGGGCTGCCGGAACTCCCTCCTTCGGTATCGACGCGGTACTCGTGCACGATTTTGCCGTCGTTGATGTCGACGCCCTTGTATTCGCCGGAGGCCGTCTGCAGAGTCATATTGTCCGAGTTGCGTCCGCCGGTTGAGCCGGGCGGAGTCTCGTCGATCCCGCAGCCGGTGATGCGAATCGTGGCATCATCCGGGGGCTGCACCGTTGACAGTCGGAAGAAGTTCTGCGCCTGATACGGCAACAGTCCGGTGTTGCTGTTGGCGCCGACCTCAAACACGCACCAATCGTCGCCGATGTCGCCGCCGCTGCCAGGGAACTCCCACGTGACGTTGCTGGTGATGATCGGATACTGGTCTTCCGGCGCGGCCGCCACAGTAGTCCCGTTGGCCAATGATTGGGGGATATTGAACTCAACCACACCCCAAAGATCGAGGACGCCATCGGGCAGTTGCGGTCCGCCATCATCGGGATCCCAGTCGCAGCAGTGACCGGCCGTGATGAAGGACGAATTCGCGGTGAGCCAGGCGGTGCAGCCGCCGTAGAACAGTCGGCCGACCCGCGAATCAGTCGATGGGCCACGATCGTCGTCGCCACCGCAGAGCGACTTGATGGAGGTTTCATCCCCTTTCAGGAAACTGCCGACATGCACTTGCGATAGTGAGAAGTGGATGCCCGTGTCGCCCGGCGCCACATGCAATGTGATCTCGACGGCGTCGCCATTGAATATCGCCGACATATTGGACCACGCGGCGAGCGTCTTGGCGGTGCGCCTCTGAATGCCGTCGTCTTGCAGCGAGCGGATCTCAAGGACACTGCGTGCACCGAGCACGCAGGTGTCGAAACGGAAATGCAACCACGCCGCGCCGTCGAAACGGATGGTCTGTGAGAACGCCTCGACCATCGTTCCAGTGTGGTTCTCATACGTTCCGCTGGCGAGCAGGAACGGTTGGACACGGAACGGCGGTGGGATCGGTTCACCCCACGCGACCGGCCCTCTGATCAAGCCGCACGCGAGGAACAGCGATAGGCCGCAAATGAACTTGATATGTTTCCGCATCTGGGTGTCTCCTTTGCCGGGTCGCCGCTATTGCAGCGAGACCAGGGCCAGCACAAGTCCGCTGCCGGAATCGAGGGCTGTCATGGCTTTGCCGATGATGGCGCCGCGCGCCAGTTCGTGATCGACGACCCGCATCGCATGTCCGGGTGTGCCGGACGTTGTAAGCAGATCGCCGACGGCGACTGGGCCGTTCGCCAGGACATAGACACGCCCGGTGAGCGCGACCGGATGTGTTCCGTCGGCGGCGCTGCCGTCCTGACGCATGAGCATTCCGGGGATGACACCACCGGCACCGCTGATGATCCCGGCGACTGTGCGACAGTACGCGGCATCAGAGACGACCAAATCACCGGGATGTGCAGGATCGAGGCAGACAACCGCCCCGGGAACCGGCGGCGCACCCGACGCACTGGGATGGATGGTGAATTGCTCCGCGAGATCGGCCCCGCCGGTGATCTCCAGCACTTGCGTGGTCACACGTCCCGGCCCCGTGCCCGGTTCGGCGTCGAGGACAATCGTGGCGTTGCTGTCGGAATCATACAGCGCGATCTGGGCCCCGTTGCCGACCGCTTCGGCGGCTTGGATGACGACGCTGTTGAATCCCTCTTCGTTCGCCAGCCGCAAATCCCCGGCGTCACTCTCGTCGGCATCCAGCTCCATCGTCACCAGACCAGCGCCGTTGTACAAACGGATACGGCTGCCGCCAGCCGTGCCGTCCTTGGCGTCGATAGACACCGTGTTGCGAAAGCCGTCGCGAAGCCAGAACGCGCCGGCATCATCTCCCGCGTCGGCGTCCCATTCCCCCGTGTAGTCACCGACGCTGTTGTACAGCCGGATGCGGCTGCCGCCGTCGGCGCCGTCCTTCGCGTCGATGGAGACCGTGTTGTTCACGCCGTCGCGAAGCCAGAACGCCCCGGCATCATCACCGGCGTCGGCGTCCCATTCTCCCGTGAAGTCACCGGCGCTGTTGTACAGACGGATGCGGCTGCCGCCGTCGGCGCCGTCCTTCGCGTCAATGGCCACTGTCAACTGCGCTCCATCATCAAGAGTCAGCAGGGAGGCGCCGTCACCATCATCCGCATCGATCTCCATGTTGATGATTCCGCCGGCTTTGTAGAGATAGAAATGGCCGGAATTGCCGTCTTCGCCATCCATATAGGCGCCGTATCCGCCGCCCGCTTCTCTGTTGACATAGACAAAGCCGCCGCTTGGCGAGGCGCTCCCAATCGCCGCAGTCAATTGACCCAGTTCATCGTAAGTGTGCATTCGGCCGCCCGACGTCATGGATTGGACTTCGACCAGGTTCGTTCCACCGAGGGCATCCACAAGTTGCAGGTCGCCGACGGAGTTGATATTGCCCGTGGCCCCGGCAATCTCAAGGGTATTGCTTCCTGCAGCGTCGGTGACAAAGAGATTGCCGTCGTCCCCCGCCTCGCCGACTGTCAGGTCGCTGCGCAGATGGACATCGCCATGGATGTCGCCGCCCGTGGCCTCGTCGATGGTCGCGACGCGGAACGAGTAGGGCCCGGTGCTCAGGTGCACGCGCGGCAGCACGATGGGACCCTTGCCGGGATCGACGGAGATTTCCAGCCAGCGCGCGCTGTCGGCGAAGACCGACGCCGGAATCGGCGTTACCGCGCCCATCATGGCGCTCCAGATCCCGGCCGCATCGGTTGTCACCATCTGGCCTTCCGACCAGACGGCGAATCCACCGGCCTGGACAGAAAAGATGGCGAAGGTGAACGGGTAGCTGTTCGCCGGGAGTGGTGCGCCGACAGCGTCGGTGAGTTTGCCCTGAACGGTCATGGTCGTGGGGACCGCGCCGAACAACGGCGCGTGTGCGAGAGCCGCGACCACGAACGCAAGCATGGTGCGTTTCCACCTTCTCATGATTGACCTCCACGGTTTCGAGACAATCGATTCGGTACGGACAATGATAGCCAACAAATCGGACACTTCGCACGTCACGCCGCGATCCATTCCGAACGGTATGACTGGTCGCAATCTCCGGGGTCCGGGTGCGGGCATTCCATCACACCGTACCGAATCCTGCGGCTTCCTGGCTCCGCCTGAGAATGTTTGCGACGGCAGGCAGATGCCTGACGCGACACGCCCCCACCAAGAGCATTGCGCTGAGCCGACGCATGGACTCCTCCCGCGTCAATTGAGTGTATGGGTCTCGGGACTGACGACCAGTCTACACAGGCAAGATAGCGCTTTCCGTCACGTGGTCAAGGGGATGTCGGCCTCCACCTCCCACAGAATTCTGCGAAGAAGGCCGCTTCTTCGACTTGACTTCTTCGCCGTTCAATCGATGAAGTGATGCGGGCGGGGGAGGTTGGGCAGATGAAGCTTGAAGCGGCGATCGCAGGGTTCGCCCGTCAACAGGCGGCGGACGGGCGACCTGGGCACACCCGGCGGCGTACCGCAGGGATTCGGCGTCGTTGGGGCGGTGGTTCACCCCGAGTGCACAGCGCGAGGGGCCGGGTTTACCCGCCTTTGGCGGGCATGACCCCCATGTCCGCCGGATCAGCCCCGACGATCTGGCATGGTTTTTGGTGTCCGACCAGTTCCTGCTCACCTCCTCCGGCTCTCCCCGCAAGCCGATCACTGTCAACCGCGCCAAGTCGGGGCGGCGGTCATTCTTTGGGTTCCGCCTGGAATCGGGCTGGATCCGGGAGAACTCAGCCCGGCTGAGCCGGTTGGCACGGACAGCGGCCAAAGAGCCGGCGACGCTGACCGAGGCGGAGATCGGGTGTCTCAGACAAGCCCTATCTGACCGAACTGAGACACCTGTGCGCCGAGGCGGGCTCGCCTGCCGGTTCGACTTCGCTCACCGCAAGCGTGGCCGCCTGATCTTCGAGCTGCTCCTCGGGACTAGCATCCGTTTGGGGTCGCTTGTGGCTCTGAACAGGGGAGATGTCGACCTGAAGTCCGGGACCCTGCACATCCGCACCAAGGGCGGGGGAGAGGAGCGGGTGTTCCTCAATCCCCAACCGGTGCGCCTGTTGGGGCGGTTCCTCAAAGAAAGCGCCCCTGAAGCCAACTGTGGCCCCGACACGCCCCTGTTTCGCAGCCGGTGGGGGACACGCCTGTGTCCGCGGCCGATCCAACTGCGGTTCGCCGCCCTGTGCCGCAAGGCCGGTATTGCCCGACCTATCTCCATCCACTCCCTCCGCCACTCGTGGTGAACTCGTGGTGAACCACACCTTCGCCACCCGGCTGTACGAGAAAACCGGCGACCTGTACCCGGTCCAGCGCGCCCTCGGCCACCGGCATATCACGACGACGGAGATCTATGCGCGGGTGTCAAATCAGGCGTTGCGGCGGGCGGTGGGGAGGAAGACCTATTACGCTCCCAAAGGACTGTAGAGCATCAAGGCGCCGGGATGACTGACCACACAGTTGGGCCGGCCGCCCGGCTCAGCCACGTTCCTGACGCCGAACCCCGATTACCGTCCTGCGCGTGACTCTCGTAGTCAGTGATCAGCGCAAGTCCGTATTCTCGTGGCGGAATTCACTTTGATTCATTGACCAGCGTGTGTATCTTGTATTCCGGTTCCGGAAGTCAACACGCGGAATCTGTCTTCGCGTCTTGTCACAACCTACCATATCCAGAGGAGGTCTGCCGTGCACGGCCGTGTCGCAGTTGTTCTTGGCGTCGTGGTGCTCACTGGCGCATTGCTCATCGCCGGAGCGAATCCGGCTTCGACCGCGGTCCCCCCGCTCATGACCGTTCAGGGCAAGTTGACCAGTGCGGTCGGCACCCCCCCGGCGGCGGGACCAAAGACATTCACGTTCAAGATCTATGATGCTCCGGTTGGCGGCACCGAACTCTGGCCGGGCGGACCGGGGGAGACCCAAGTCGTAAACACCGATGCTGCCGGTCTCTGGACCGCGCAATTGGGGTCGGTCGCGGCACTGACCGATCCGGTGTTCTCCGCCACCGAGCGCTGGTTGGAGATTACTGTCGACGATGGCGTCAATCCGCCGGAGACGCTCTCGCGGACGAAGCTGAACACGAACCCCTATACCTATCGCGCCAGCACGGTGGACGGCGCGTCAGGTGGGACGATCACCAGTAAAGTCTCGATCGGGCCGGGTCACACGAACACGGGTACCGATGCCTTTGTCGCCGGGGCCAACAACACTGTCTCCGGAGAAGCGACAGCCGTCTCCGGCGGTACGGGGAACACCGCCTCCGGCCGCAAGGCGGTCGTGAGTGGCGGGCAGAATAACACGGCGTCTGGGGACAACTCGCTTGTCTGTGGCGGTACGGCGAACGAAGCGAGTGCTGTCGAAGCAATAGTCGGCGGGGGATCGGGTAACGTCGCCACGGGCGTCGGCAGCGTCATCAATGGTGGTGCCGGCAACGCCGCCAGCGGGCTGTTGGCAACAATTGGGGGAGGATTCTACAACCGCGCCCGCGGGCAATATGCCGTAGTGGGTGGAGGCGGCGGAGATGCGTCCTCCGACTCAAACACGGCCTCCGGCGACTGGTCTACTGTCGGCGGCGGTCGCCAGAATGTCGCAGATGACATCATTGCCACTGTCAGCGGTGGCCGACAAAACACGGCCAGCGGCCAGGGAGCGACCGTCGGCGGCGGCGTCGGCAACGTGATCACCGGCAACTACTCCACCATTCCCGGTGGGTATGACAACGCCGCCAGCGGTTCCAACTCTTTCGCCGGCGGCCTACATGCACGCGCCAATCACGATGGCTGCTTTGTCTGGGCCGATGCGATCGCACCGCAGTTTCCCTCATCGACGGGTAACGAGTTCAGCGTGCGCTGTCGCGGCGGGGCGCGGTTCGTGAGTGCCATTGATGGTCTCGGCAATCCGACCGCGGGCGTACAGTTGGCATCCGGCGGCGGGTCGTGGTCGTCCATATCCGACCGCAACGCCAAGGAGAACATTGAGCCGGTCGACGGCGCCGCGTTGCTGGCGAAGCTCGCCTCGATCCCCGTCGCCATGTGGAACTACAAGTCGCAGCCCACAGAGGTCCGTCACATCGGCCCCATGGCGCAGGATTTCTACAACGCCTTTGGTGTCGGTGAAGATGACAAACACATCACGACGATCGATGCCGATGGTGTCGCGTTCGCAGCGATCCAGGCGCTCCACGCCAAGACCCAGGAGATCGATGAGCTGCGCGCTCTGATCGCCGAGCTTCAGAAGCGACTCGAAGCCATGACGGCACAGGCGAAGTAGCCGACAGGAGGCGATGAGCATGAATCGATCAAGACGCATCCGATGCGGGTACTTCGGCCTCCTGCTACTGGCTGCCCTCCTGGCCGGGGGACCGGTGTCCCTCACATCACGGGCCGGTGCTCCGGTGCTGCCGAACTACCTCAACGACTGGTACTCGGTGAACGGCGGCGGGGCCATCGACGCGTCTTCCGCGCACTGGAAGATCGGAATGTCGGTGGGACAATCGGCGGCGGGGCAGGCGACCTCGGCGTCGTACAGACTGGGCATCGGCTTCTGGCACGCGACCGCTTGCCATTGTCCCTGTCACGCCGATCCCAAGTGCGATTCGATTTCCAATGTGCAGGATGTTGTCCAGACGGTGAATGTCGCCTTTCGCGGCGACACTCCGGTGTTCGATCCGCTGTGCCCGCGCGAACGCACCGATGTCAATTGCGACAGCGTCAGCACTGTCGTCGACGTCGTCAAGATGGTGAGCGTCGCGTTCCGGGGCTGGGGTCCGGACACGACGTTCTGCGCTCCGTGCGCACCATAGGGAGACGGTCGCGGCAGGATCGCGCGGCTGCGGTCCGCGCATCCTTTGTACCGGTTCGGACAGGATCGAGGATCTGCGTACGGGCGGGGGAAGAGCAGTTCAGGCGGGCCGTGAGACTCGCCTGACTTTCGACAAACCTCTCCGGTCTTTGCCTGCAACTGCGTAGAACGGGTAGACAACGACGATGTGGCGCCGGTACCGTGACCGCCGCGTCCGCGCTCGCCGGAGGGGGTCGATGCTCCGGACGACCGCCCGTTGTCGACGGCGACTGCTGACTGGGCAGTACTGATCTGACGCGCCTCTCCGCCAGCATCGCCGCCTTTGTCTTCGGCACACCACGACCACGGAGATCTACGCAAGGGTCAGTGATGACAGGCTCAGCAGCGCGGTGGAAATTATCTGATATCCGAGGTGATTCCCGCGGGCTGGGTCGGTATGCCGGAACTCAGCTGCACCCCTCAAGGTAGCAGCAGACTGTAAAGACTCTTCTGATAACGATCAAGAAGCCAAGTGCCTTTCTCCCGGTGGCGATGTCGCTCGCCGCCCTCGCCATCGTTCTCGGTCACATGGCGCTGTTTGGCGTTGTCCGCGAGGCCGATGAGGGGACCGCGGCCCACGTCTTCCAATTGCTCATGGCTGTGCAGACGCCAATCATCGCCTTCTTCGCGCTCAAGTGGCTTCCGCAGGCTCCGAGACAGGCGCTACAGGTACTGGCGCTTCAAGTCGGAGCGGCGCTCGCCGCACTCACACCCGTGTTCTTCCTCAACCTCTGATCAAATCGCCTGTTGGCACGCACAGGTAACCACGACGGAAATCGGTGCCCGTGTGAGCGATGGGTCGGTCCGTCAGGCGTTGGTGTGCCGGGAGCACTACGTCACACCCGCGGTCGGCGTCGCCTCACGGCGTTCGGCGGAGCTGCTGCTGGATGAAACAGGAAAAGTCCTTACCCGGAAACGCCAATTCAAACCAGGATCGGAGCGTGTCGCCGCCCGACAATTCATAGCGCAGTCTTGCCGTCATGCCCGGCGGCGCATTCTCCAGCGCCTCCGAGGTGAAGACCAGGATCATCGGTTCGGTCGCGACACTGTCCAGCGTGTATTGACTCACGTACCCCTCGCTCAGGAACTCCCGTAGCACGTGCCTGTCCCGCTGCCGGTCAAAGCTGATGTAACCAACGTCATCGTGAACTTCACCTTGGGGAGTGTTCTCCTGCGGGGCGATGACCGACCGATTCGAAACACGGATGAACTGACTGTCAAGCACAAGGGCAAACTCGGTGGAGACAGTCGAAGTCCCGGCCTGACTGGATCCCGTTCCTTCCCACCGGCCGACCAGTGGGCGCAACGGAGCCCAACGGTCCGGTTGAGGCGGCTTGTCCTGCGCGTTTGCCATTCCTGAAGAGAGCAACACGATTGCGAGCATCCGTTTCACGGGGGGCCTCCTTCAGAGCAGCACGCCGTTCCCGCGCAAGGTGGGCCAGGCCGCGAGCAATTGCAATGGTCTCTGAACAGATCTGTCCGTGTCGGGTCGGATTCTCCTCTTGGCCGATGCCGCGAAACCGCCCCGGGAGTGTGAACGCGCGACCATACTCCATCGGCGGGAATCGGCAGGCCGGGATTATACCCGCCTCAGGCGGGCGAGCCCGTCCTATCTCGATCCACTCCCTCCGCCACTCGTGGTGAACTCGTGGTGAACCTCAGACCCTAACATAACAACTGGACCGATCTTCGGGGGGCAGGTCAAGAAAGTCGTTGTGATCTTCCTCACATGATGTAAATTGTCCGTTGAGGTTCGCAGTCCTCCGGTCCCGGCATTCCTGGGCCAGTCAGAAGTCCGGTACCTTCCCGGCCCGTTCACAGCGGGTCACGAATCAGTGTTCGGTCATAATGATCGTCTGGTCGTGCATTCTCACATTTCGTCTGGATCAATCGGCTGCATGGGAGGAGGCATCATGAAGACAGGTTTAAGTGCTTCCCGATGGGCTCACCGCGCGCTTGTCGCGGCGTGGCTTTGCGCAATGACAACTGCGGCGGGTACGGTGCACGGCTCAGAGTGGCCGTTCGTGCTCCTCTATCAGAAGGACGGAGCTGCTGCCTACTACGGGCTGGGGTACTCGGTGGCAGGGGCGGGGGATGTGAATGGGGATGGGTATGCCGATTTCATCATTGGCGCGATCGGCGCCAACTCGGCATACGTCCACTCCGGTCTGAATGGATCGCTTTTGTACCAGAAGTATGGTGCGGCTGCCAGTGACCAATTCGGGTGGTCGGTAGCCGGGACGGGGGATGTGGACGGGGATGGTAGAGCCGACTTCATCATCGGCGCTCCCTATGCCGACCCCGGCGCACGTGCGGATGCTGGGTCCGCATATGTCTACTCCGGAGCGAATGGTCTGCTGCTGTACCAGAAAGACGGCGCCGCTGCCGGTGACAACTTGGGACGCTCGGTAGCCGGGGCGGTGGATGTGAATGGCGATGGGAAAGGCGACTTCATCGTCGGCGCTCCTTATGCCGATCCCGGTGGGCGTGCAACGGCGGGGTCCGCGTACGTCTACTCCGGTGTGAACGGGACGCTGTTGTATCAGAAGGACGGAGCAGCAGCCGGTGACGCGCTTGGGTCGTCGGTCGCCGGCTCTGCGGATGTGACCGGGGATGGAAGGGCTGATTTCATCATTGGCGCAGTAGCCGCCAGCCCGGGCGGACGTTGGGGTGCGGGGTCGGTGTATGTTTACTCCGGTCTGAGCGGATCGCTTCTGTACCAGAAGGACGGGGTGGCTGCCGGTGACAACTTCGGGTTGTCCGTCGCCGGGGCAGGGGATGTGAACGGAGACGGTTATGCCGATTTCATCATCGGCGCCGGATATGCCGACCCTGGCGGACGTTCGGATGCGGGATCGGTCTACCTCTACTCCGGTCAGAACGAATCGCTCCTGTACCAAAAGGATGGCGCGGCTGCCGGTGACCGCTTGGGGAACTCGGTAGCCGGGGTCGGGGATGTGAACGGCGATGGGAAGGCGGATTTTATCATCGGCGCCGATTTCGCCGACCCCGGGGGACACGCATACGCCGGGTCCGCGTATGTCTATTCCGGGCTGGACGGCGCGCTGCTCTTCCAGAAAGACGGCGAGGCGGCAAATCACTGGCTCGGCTATTCCGTTGCCAGCGCGGGGGACATCAACGGTGACGGCCGGGCCGATTTCATCATCGGCGTTTACGGGGCCAATCCCGGCGGTCGCACCGACGCTGGCAGCGCCTACGTGTTCCAGTCCGGCTATCGGGAACAAATCGTGCACGTCACCGACGTCGGCAACGATCAGGGCAGGAGAGTCCGAATCCAATGGCTGAGCCATCCGGGCGCGGACAACTTCGTCAAGGACTTCGCAATCTACCGGCGGATCGGAGCATACAAGTCCGGGGAGAAAGCGTACGATCCCTATGGCCTGAAGGACACGCCGCCCGGCGACTGGGATTATGTCCTGACTGTCCCGGCGCGCGGCGATACACTCTACAGCACCGAGGTGCCCACCGATGCCGACTCTACCATTACGGACGGTATGTACTGGAGCGTGTTCTTCGTGAGCGCGATTGGGGATAATCCCACAGACCATTTTGATTCACCACCCGATTCGGGACACTCGAAGGACAATCTCGCTCCGGCTCCGCCGATCGCCCTTGTCGCCACGGCTGCGGGCACCGATGTTGATCTCGACTGGCGGTCGGTCGCCGAGGACGACTTCGACTACTACTGGGTGTATCGGGACATCGTTCCCGGTTTCATTCCCGTCCCGTCAACGCGCGTCGGTGCCACCTGCGATTCGTCTTTCCTTGACCAATCGGTGCCTGCCGGCGGAACAGTCTACTACAAGATTCGCGCCGTGGACTTCTCAGGGAACGAGGGTGATCCGTCGAATGAAGCGGCGGTGACTCTTTGCTCATGCCCATGCCATGGCGACCCACAATGCGACGGGCTCCCAAACGTCCAAGACGTCGTGCAGACCGTAAACGTGGCGTTTCGCGGTTCAGTTCCGGTGTCTGATCCCGATTGCCCGCGGGAGCGCACCGATGTGAACTGCGATAACGTCACCACCGTGCAGGATGTCGTCAAGGTTGTGAACGTAGCTTTCCGCGGCGCCAATCCAGCTACCGAATTCTGCGACCCCTGCGCGCCGTGAGAACGACCAAGCGAGGATAACGCTGAAGCCCGTGGGGTCGCGCCTCACGGGCTTTCTCTTCGGTCACAGAATCCCAGATGATTCGACGCGATAGAGCGGCTTTCGAGCATTGAAACGGCTTGCCAGCGGCACGGGATGCCGTTTGCAGACTGGCAACGCGAACCAGCGGCCATTCGCCGTTGCCGTAACTCCGCACCGGCGAGCCAGTTCGAAACGCGCAGGACGGTCAGTTCGGCCGCAAGCGATCCTTGTTGGCGTGGAAGGCGTGAGTGGCATCTGATCGACAGTTCACGACTCGAGAGCCATACCCGCAGATCTGGGGCGTTAGAGGCCATCACAATTGGCTGTTGACATCTTGCATGTGGCCCGTATCTTAAGTTCAGAGGTCTGTTCTTCACAGACGGCACGGCAGGAGGTGATGATGCGTCGCTCCGATGCCGCGCGCCTGCTCGGGCACGTGGCGGTGATTGTAGCGGCTGCTGGCGGGACGTTCTCGCCAGGGGCCGTCCATGCACAGGGGATCTGCTTCGAGCCCCGACGCTCGTTGGCTGTAGGTGACGTTCCGTATTCGGTCTTTGCTGCTGACCTTAACGGGGACAGTGTTGCCGACCTCGCCGTGGTCAGCCGGTCGAGCAACTATGTCTCGGTGCTGATGAACAACGGTGACGGGAGTTTCGCGGCGGCGACCAACTACCCCGTGGGGGAGCTCCCCATGTCGGTCTTCGTGGCCGATTTGGATGGTGATGATGACGCCGACCTCGCCGTGGCCAATTCCAGCAGTCTCAGCGCCAGTGTCTCGGTCCTGAAGAACAACGGGGACGGGACGTTTGCGGCCGCGATCAACTACACGACCGGCGGGGGACCCTATTCCGTCGTGGCCGCCGACCTGGACGGGGATCACGACCTGGATCTGGCCGCGGCGGACCCGCTCAGCGTCAATGTCCGGGTGCTGAAGAATAATGGAGATGGGACATTCGGGGCGGCGGCGAGCTACGTGGCCGGGGATGCCCCGTGGTCGGTCTTCGCAGCGGATCTGGACGGGGATAGCGATGTCGATTTGGCCACGGCCAATTTCTACACCGACAGCGTGTCGGTGCTCAAGAACAACGGCGACGCGAGCTTTGCGGCGGCCATCCGCTTCGCGGTTGGTGATTCGCCGATATCGGTCGCGGCCGCCGATCTGGATGGCGACAATGATGCCGACCTCGCCGTGGCCAACTACTCCAGCCAGAACGTCGCAGTGCTGACAAACAACGGAGATGGGACCTTTGCGCCGGCAGTGTTCCATCTGGCCTGGAACCTCCCCACGGACGTTCGCGCCGCCGATCTGGACGGGGATGGAGATGCCGACCTCGTGGTTGCGAACAGGTTAAGCGACAATGTGTCTGTGCTGAGGAACAACGGCGACGGGACATTTGAGGCCGTCCCGTACTACCCGGCCGGAGACGGGCCCCAGTCGGTTTCCATCGCGGACTTGGATGGGGATGACGATCTCGACTTGGCAGTAGCCGATTACTACGGCGACAGCGTGTCCGTGTTGATGAACTGCACGGTGCCACCGTGTCCGTGTGTCTGTCATGCGGACCCGCAGTGTGACAGCGTAACCTCGGTGCACGACGTCGTGCGGACTGTGGATGTCGCCTTCCGCGGTGATTCGGCCCCGATCGACCCGCTTTGCCCCTACGAACAGACGGACGTCAACTGCAGCGGCATGACGACGGTTCACGACGTGGTGAGGATGGTCAACGTCGCCTTCCGCGGGGCGGACAAGGCCACCGAGTTCTGCGATCCCTGCGCGCCGTGAGGCGGTGTGGTGACGTACTCTGCGAATCACGGCGTGTCGCGACGTCATGTCGTTGTCAGTCAATTATTGGAGGTGTGCAGTGAAAAGGATTGTGGCGGGACTCGGCGCACTGGCTGCGACCTTGTGGTTGGCGGCGTCCGCGTCCGCGCAGGTGGAGACCGACTGGATCGCACGGTACGATGGCCCGCCCAGTCAGGACGATTGGCCCTACGCCATCGATGTGGACACAGCGGGCAACGTGTATGTTGCCGGCACGGTGAACGATCCAAGCACCGTTGCCGATTACGCCACCCTGAAGTACGACGCTGACGGTAATCTCCTCTGGGCGGTGCTCTATGACGGACCCGTCAGTGGCCTGGACGAGGCCAACGACGTCGGGGTGGACCTTGAGGGGAACGTCTACGTAACGGGCCTCAGCACGGGGAGCGGGACCCAGGCCGACTGGGCCACGCTGAAGTATGATGCGGCCGGCACCTTCGTTTGGGAACGGCGGGAGAACAACTTCGTCGCCAACGGGGAAGATGTGGCCAACGCCCTCGAAGTTGACGAGGCAGGAAACATCTACGTCACAGGCCGGTACACGGCCTGGCACATGGGATTCCCGGGTTACACCAGTCTGGAATTCATGACCGTCAAGTATGACCCGGACGGCAATGCCATCTGGTTACGGACCTTCGACGGCGGTGGTGATGATGAAGCCCTGGCCCTGGATGTGGATGCTCTGGGCAACGTGTACGTTACCGGCTGGAGCCAGGGCGTGGGGAGGGACTACCTAACCGTGAAGTATAGCACCGATGGCACGCTTCTTTGGTCCCAGAGCTATAACGGGCCGGGCAACCTTGACGACACCCCCCGGGATCTCGTCGTTGACGATGCCGGGAACGTCTTCGTCACGGGTTATTGTCAGGTCAACCTCAACAACACCGATTACGCCACGACAAAATACGATCCCAGTGGGACTCCACTTTGGACGCGGCTGTACAATGGACCTGGTGGCTGGCACGATTGGGCCGAAGCCGTCGGTGTCGACACGGGCGGCAACGCATTTGTCGCCGGCACCAGTGATGGCAATTCATCCCAGTACGACTACGCGACGCTGAAATACGATCCGGCCGGAACCCTGCTGTGGGAACGGCGGTTCGACGACGTCTTCGCCCACGGCTGGGACTTCGCTTCTGCGCTCGATGTGGACGCTTCGGGGAACGTGTATGTCACCGGCTGGTCCACGGTGTGGCATCCAGGTATCCCCGTCGAGCTCACCGAGGATTACCGCACGATCAAATACGACCCGGACGGCGGTGCCGATTGGTCACTGATATACAACGGTCCGGGAAACAAGCGGGACGAGCCAACCGACATCTTGGTGGACCGCAGGGGCAACGTCTACGTCACCGGCATGAGCCCCGGCGTGGCCGCGACGTTCTACTACGACTTCGCGACCATCAAGTACAGTCAGTGCTTCTGCCCGTGCCACGGTGATCCGCAGTGCGACTCTGTTGCGAATGTGCAGGACGTGGTACAGACGGTGAATGTCGCCTTCCGCGGCAGCGCTCCAGCCTTCGATCCGAACTGCCCGCGGGAGCGCACGGACGTGAATTGCGATGGCTTCTCGACCGTGCAGGATGTCGTGAAGGTCGTCAACGTTGCCTTCCGCGGCGCGAATCCGACCACGGAATTCTGCGATCCCTGCGCGCCGTGAGGTGAGGCAAGAGTATGATGCTGAAGCCCGTGGGTCAACCGGCCCACGGGTTCTCGTTTCTGGGCGTTCGTCCTTGGTCACCGAATCCCAGATGATCCGGCGGAGGAGAGCGGAATTCGAGTGGCGGAACGGCAGCTCAGCGGCGCGGATCGTTGTTGACAGATTGATCGTCCAACGTGGGTCGACTTGCCGCCGCCGTAAGCACGGAACGGTTCGCCGGTCCGCGATTCCCAGAATGGTCAGATTGTCGTGTGCCGATCATGTTGGAGTGTAGGGGATTAGCGGCGCCCTTTCGATGGCTCACCGGGCCGGGCCTCTTTCGAACTCGTAATTCGTTTCGGCACAATGGGGGTGCTACATCGGAGGAGAGGGTCTGGCCACTATTGCCGCTCCTTTCGCCAAGACCAATCGACAACAAAACCACATCTTAGCAAAGAGCTCCTACCCGTCCGGGTGTTGCTGAACCGCTACACAGGTGGACACAGCGGACTGCCGACGGCGGTCGCAGCGACCGATACGGCGGCCAGCAGGGATCGCAAGTACGCAGACGTTGCAGCCTTCAATCAGATCGCCGCGACTCACATCACCTCACAGATCGAGTTGAAGCCGCCGTACCGGTTCGATCGCTTCCCCGGATTGTTGGGGTCGGGTCGCCATTCGGTATCGACCAGGAACTGGTACTCGTAGGTACCGGCCGCCAACGGCAAGGCGAGCGACCACCGCCCGTCGGGCTTCTGGGCCATCGCCTGCGGCTCCCAGTTGTTGAAGGTGCCGGCGA